>JBPCOG010000156.1:0-15798 GCA_051000455.1 Lapillicoccus sp.
ACGTCTGCTCGGTGCCTTCCGGGCCTGCGGCCTGCTGGTCCCTGTCTGGGAGGTGGACGCCGGCGGCGTCGCCACGGACTACGAGGACGCCGTCGCCCGGCTCGGGGTGAGGGTCGCCGACGCCGCCTCGTCGACCGAGCCACTCTCGCCCGGTGAGCGACGGGCCAGGGCGGGCCTGCTCAGCAGGCAGGTCACCCTGCGCTGAGGTGCCTTCCCGCGATGAGCGGGGTGGTGGTGGCTCGTAATACGCTGCCCGCGTGGATCTGACGGTAGGACAGCTGGGCGCGCTCGCGGCGTTCAGCTCCGGCGTCGCCGCCCTCGCCCTCGTCCTGGCCGTCGTCGCCCAGCTGCGGGTCCGGCACATCCAGCGCTCCTACCGCGTCCTGTGGGGCGGCGGCGAGGTGGACCTCGCGACGCTGGCTGCCGGCCAGCAGGAGCGGGTCGCGGCGACGGCGTCCGCTCTCGAGCGGCTGAGGGACGAGGTGGCCGGCCTGCGCGCCGGCGTGGGACAGTCGCTGCGCAACGTCGCCGTCGTCAGGTACGACGCGTTCGGGGACATGGGCGGCCGGCTCAGCTTCTCGTGCGCGGTCGTCGACGACGACGGTGACGGCCTGGTCATCTCCTCGATCCACGCCCGCGGCGAGTCCCGCACCTACGCCAAGGGCATCGTCGGCGGCGGCAGCGAGGTCACGCTGACCCCCGAGGAGCAGCGGGCGCTCGCGGCGGCGCGGACCGGGAAGGACCACTGATGCCGGCTGCGCCACTGGGCTATCTCGGCCCCCGCGGCACGTTCACCGAGATGGCGCTCGCGTCCTGGGACGGCGCCACCGACGCGGCGCAGGTGCCGTTCGCCTCGGTCGACGCCGCGCTGGCGGCGCTGCGCGCGGGTATGGTCGAGGCGGCGATGATCCCCATCGAGAACTCCGTCGAGGGCGGGGTGACCGCCACGCTCGACGCCCTCGCCACGGGCGTGCCCCTGGTGGTCGTCGGCGAGGTCCTCGTGCCGATCACCTTCGTGCTCGCCGCTCGCGACGGTATGCCGTTGCACGGGATCACCGCGGTCGGTACCCACTCGCATGCCTGGCCGCAGGTGCGCCGGTGGATGGCCGCGAACCTGCCGGACGCGGCATACGTGCCCACCTCGTCGACGGCGGCGGCGGCGGCGGGACTCGCGGGGCACGCCGGCGCGGAGGGACCGGCATACCAGGCCGCTGTCTGTGCGCCGGTGGCGGCAGCCAACGAGGGCCTGGCGATCCTGGCCAGCGACATCGGCGACAACCCTTCGGCGGTGACCCGGTTCGTCCTCGTCGCCCGGCCCGGCCGGATGCCGGTGCCCACCGGGGCGGACAAGACGACGGTCGTGCTCTTCCAGTCCGACGACCACCCCGGCGGCCTGCTCGAACTGCTCGAGCAGTTCGCGGTGCGGGGGGTGAACCTCACCCGGCTCGAGTCACGGCCGACCGGTGGGGCGATGGGCCGGTACAGCTTCTCCATCGACTTCGAGGGACACCTCGCTGACGAGCGGGTCGGTGAGACCCTCGTCGGGCTGCGGCGGGTCTGCGCGGACGTGCGCTTCCTCGGTTCCTACCCGCGCGCCGACGGGGTCCGGACGGTGGTCCGTCCGGGGACTGCGGACGGCGCCTTCGCCGATGCCCGCGCCTGGCTGCGTGCGCTGCGCGACCCGCTCGCCCGGCCGCACTGAGGCGAGCCCGGCGGCGCGGCGGCCGCGCGGCGGCTGCGCAGGCGATCCGGCTGACCCGGCCACTTGTTAGGGAAGCCTTACCTATGCTTTGATCAATTACGTCAGCCCCGCATACGCTAAATGAGCCCGGGAGAGAATGCCGTGATCGTCAGTAACGCCCTCATCGGCCTGCGGGAGGGTCTCGAGGCGGCGCTCGTCGTCGTCATCCTCGTGGCGTTCCTCGTCAAGACGCAGCGGCAGTGGGCGCTGAAGTATGTCTGGGCGGGCGTGGGCACGGCGGTCGTGCTGTCGGTGGCCCTCGGCGCGGTCCTCACCTACGGGACCCGTCAGCTCAGCTTCACCCAGCAGGAGCTCATCGGGGGCAGCGCCTCGATCCTGGCGGTCGTCTTCGTCACCGGGATGGTCTTCTGGATGCGGACCGCGGCTCGCACGATCTCGGGGGAGCTCAAGGGGCGCCTCGACAGGGCTTTGGACATGGGTCCGGTCGCCGTGGCACTCGTCGCCTTCCTCGGTGTCGGACGGGAGGGGCTGGAGACCGCGATCTTCTTCTACGCCACCGCCCAGGCTGCCGGCGCAGGGAACTCGCAGCCGCTCATCGGCTGGGTCGTCGGCCTGCTCGCGGCCATCGGTCTCGGGGTCGCCATCTACCGGGGCGCCCTGAAGATCAACCTCGCGAAGTTCTTCCGTTACACCGGCATCCTGCTCGTCGTCGTCGCGGGCGGGATCCTCGCCTACGGGCTGCACGACCTCCAGGAGGCAGCCCTCCTGCCAGGGCTGAACGCGCTCGCCTTCGACGTCAGCAACGTCATCATCAGCAGCTCCTGGTACGGCGCACTGCTCAAGGGCATCTTCAACTTCTCCCCCGACACCACCTGGCTGCAGGCGCTCGCCTGGGTCCTCTACGTCGGCACCGTGCTGGTCCTGTTCCTGCGACCACAGCGGTCAGACGCCGCCAGGCGCACCACGGACGAACGCGCCAGCTCAGCACGCAACGGGCGCATCGCAGCCTGACCGGCCCGCTCTCGCACGCCACCACCCGCCGCTTCGACCATCCGCCAGACCAACCAGAAGGATCCCCCATGCGCACCATGACGGCCCTCACCGCTGCCGCAGCGGCCTCGATCGGCCTCGCCTCCTGCTCGGCGGCCGGCGGCGGCGCCTCCTCGGCCTCGGGTCCGGCCGGCAGCACGAGTGCGAGCGGCGCGGCCATCGCGGTGTCGGCGAGCGACACCGCGTGCACCCTCACCCGTACCACCGCGCCGACCGGGCTGGTGAAGTTCAGTGTCAGCAACACGGGGACGAAGGTCACCGAGTTCTACGTCTACGCGCCGGGCGACCGGATCGTCGGCGAGGTCGAGAACGTCGGCCCGGGGGTCAGCCGGGACCTCAGTGTCGAGCTGACCGAGCCCGGCACCTACACGACCGCGTGCAAGCCGGGGATGACCGGCGACGGGATCCGTGCGCCGTTCACCGTCACCGGTGCCAGCGCCACCGCGGCGGGGAGCACCGACGAGAAGGTCACCAAGGCCATCGCCACCTACCAGCAGTTCGTCGCGACCGAAGCCGAGGAGTTCCTCACGAAGACAACGGAGTTCGCGGCCGCTGTCAAGGCGGGCGACGTCGCGAAGGCCAAGTCGCTGTATGCCGACGCTCGCCACCCCTTCGAGGCCATCGAGCCGATCGCCTCCTCGTTCGGCGACCTCGACGCCAAGATCGACGGCCGCGAGGACGTCGTCGCAGAGGGCAAGGCGTTCACGGGCTACCACCGGCTCGAGCGCGACCTGTGGAAGGACGGCCTCCGACCGGACTCGGGCGCGGTCGCCGACCAGCTCGTGGCCGACGTGACAGCGCTCGTCCGCGAGGCGAGGACGGTCAAGCTCACCGGCCTGCAGATCGCCAACGGCGCCAAGGCGCTGCTCGACGAGGTCGCCACCGGCAAGATCACCGGCGAGGAGGAGCGCTACTCCCACACCGACCTGTCGGACTTCGACGGAAACCTCGAGGGCTCGCAGTCCGCCCTGGACGCGCTGCGGCCGGTGCTCGCCGAGCGGGACGCGGCCCTGCTCGCCCAGCTGGACTCCGCGTTCACCGAGCTCAAGGCGCAGCTCGCGAAGCACAAGGCCGGGGACGGCTACCGAGCGTACACCGACCTGAGCACGGACGATGTCAAGGCGCTCAGCGTCAAGCTCGACGTCCTCAGCGACCGGGTCGCCACGGTCGCCGCAGTGGTCGCCAGGCAGTGAGCCGGCAGGGGCGGGCCGCGGGGGCCGGGGGGCGGGAGCAGGCGGCGGGTATGCCGTGCAGCGGGCCGCCGCGGCCGGGATGCGCGCCGGTTCGCTGGCGGATCCCCTGACGGACGCGGTGGCCTTCCGCGGCGAGCACCAGGCGGGCGTCGTCACCCCTGCCCAGGACCGGCTGCACTTCGCGGCCCTCGACGTCACCGGCACGGACCGAGGCGCCCTCGTCGACCTGCTGCGCCGCTGGACCCGGGCTGCCGAGCGGATGACCGCCGGTGCCGAGATCGGTCCCGGCGCCGGCCCACACGGGGTTCCGCAGGACACCGGTGAGGCGTTCGGGCTGCCCGCTTCGGCCCTGACCATCACCATCGGGTTCGGCCCGTCCCTCTTCGACGAGCGCTTCGGCCTCGCCTCCCACCGGCCGGCGGCACTGAGCGAGCTGCCGGCCTTCGCCGGGGATGCGCTGGACCCGTCGCGCTGCGGTGGGGACATCGGCATACAGGCGTGCGCGAACGACCCCCAGGTCGCCGTCCACGCGGTCCGCAACCTCGTCCGGCTCGGTTCCGGGGTCGTCTCGGTGCGCTGGTCGCAGCTGGGGTTCGGGGGGACCTCGTCGACGAGCCGCGCCCAGGCCACCCCGCGAAACCTGTTCGGGTTCAAGGACGGCACCAACAACCTCAAGTCCGAGGACGCCGCCGGGGTGGACCAGCACGTCTGGGTGCAGCCCTCCGACGTTCCGGGTGCGGCATCGTGGATGGCGGGGGGGACCTACCTGGTGGCCCGTCGGATCCGGATGCACGTCGAGGTGTGGGACCGCACGACGCTGCAGGAGCAGGAGGACACCATCGGGCGCACCAAGGCGGTCGGGGCGCCGCTCGGTGGGACGAGCGAGTTCGAGCCGGTCGACCTCGCCCGGCACGGCGCCGACGGGGCACCGGCCGTCCCGGTCGACTCCCACATCGCGCTCGCGTCGCCGGCACGTCTGGGCGGGGTCAAGATCCTCCGGCGTGGCTACAACTTCACCGACGGCTCGGACGGGGTCGGGCACCTCGACGCCGGCCTGTTCTTCATCGCCTACGTGCGCGACCCGGGCAGGCAGTTCGTCCCCATGCAGCGCGCGCTGGCCGGGCGCGACCGGCTCAACGAGTACGTCCGGCACAACGGTTCAGCGGTGTTCGCCTGCCCGCCCGGGACGGCCCCGGGCCGGTTCTGGGGGGAGGCACTGTTCACCTAGCAGGGCGCCCTGCTCACCTGGCGGTCGGTGTCCGGCCGGTGCGCAACCCGGACGACGAGCGCCAGCGGGTCCACGGTCGCCGCGATGGCCGTGGCCCTGCCGATCGGGTCCCCGTCGAGCTGGACGTGCTCCGGGCGGTCCGCCCGCACCGTGACCTCCCGGCCGCTGTGGTGGTCGACGATGGGGTGGCCCTTGTGTCGGCGGCTGAGCAGCCGGCCGGCGACCGCCGTCCACCCGACGACCCCCTTGGGCGAGAGCAGCACGAGGTCGAGCTGGTTGTCGTCGATCTTCGCCTCCGGCATGAGGACCAGGCCGCCGCGCAGCCTCCCGCAGTTGCCGATGACCACGGAGCGGGTGCGTCGGGAGAACTCGGGACCACCGTCCACCCGGACCCGGACCCTGAACTGCGGCCCGTGCAGGTTCCGCATCCCGGAGACGACGTAGGCGCCCCAGCCGACCGCGGACTTCAGCCGTTCCGGCGCCCCGGCCATCACCGCCGCGTCGAAGCCCAGGCCAGCCATCACGAGGAAGACGTGCTGTTCGGGGTCCTCATGCTCACCGGACCGGTCGACAGTCAGCCGTCCGACGTCAACCCGCTGGTTCTGGCCGGTGAGCGCCACCCGCAGCGCGTTCTCGAGGGAGTCGACCGGCAGGTCGAGGTTGCGCGCCAGCAGGTTCCCGGTGCCACCGGAGAGCAGGCCCAGCGGCGTCTCGGAGGCGACCAGCCCCGCCGCGACCGCACGGACGGTCCCGTCCCCCCCGAGGGGGCACACGACCACGGCCCCCTCGGCGACCGCCGCCCTGGCCTGCCCGGTGCCGGGGTCCGCCAACGTCGTCTCGAGCCAGATCGGCTTCCCCCAGCCGGCCTCCAGGCAGCCCCGCTCGACCCGGGCGCGCACCGCGCCGAGGTCGGAGAACTTCATCGGGTTGACGATGACCGCCGCCCGCTTGAGGGGTGGCTCGGCCGAGTCCGCGTCGCCCTCCGGGCGGAACGAGTCCCGGTGCGGCCGCCGTCCGAATCGACCCGACCCCGCGCCCGCCGCCGTGTTGCCGGCGCGGCGCGTGGCGCCGAGGACCGACGCGGTGAGCAGCAGCAGGACGACGGCCCCGGCGATCCACCAGCCGAGGTTGTCGCGGAGCACGCCCTGACGGTATCCCCACCCGAGCTGCGAGCCGACGGCAGTCCTCTAGCCTGTCCCCGTGCCCCCGTGCCCAGGCGACGCGGACGCCCCGACGTGACGGACGACGTGCCACCCGAAACGCCACCCGACATGGCGCCCGAAACGCCACCCGACATGTCCCCCGACATGCCCCCCGACACCAAGGACTGGACGTGGGTGCTCGAGCGACCGTGTCCGGCCTGTGGTTTGGATTGCTCCGCACTCGACCGGTACGCCCTGCCCGGTCTCATCCGTGCTGCGGTGGCACCGTGGCGCGACGTCCTCCGGCGCCCTCACGCGGCGGTGCGGCCTGACCCGGCGACCTGGTCGCCGCTGGAGTACGCCTGCCACGTCCGTGACGTGTGCCGGGTGTTCACCACCCGGGTGCTGCTCATGCGGGAGCAGGACAACCCCGGTTTCGACAACTGGGACCAGGACCGCACTGCCGTCACGGAGCGCTACTTCGGGCAGGACCCGGCCCGCGTCTCGGCCGAGGTCGTCGTCGCGGGCGAGCAGGCGGCGCAGGCCTTCTCCGGGGTCACCGGCGCCGAGTGGGACCGGCGCGGACGGCGCAGCAACGGCTCGGAGTTCACCATCGACACGCTCGGCCGATACTTCCTCCACGACCTTCGCCACCACGTGCGCGACGTCGACTGAGGCGCTGCCGGCGCAGCTGAAACCGCGCCTCCGCGCCTTGTCGGCGGCCCCGGACCACGTCGTCGAGGGCGCCGATAGGCTGGCGCGGTGATCGACATCAGGCTCGTCCGCGACGATCCGGACACCGTCCGCGACTCGCAGAGGGCGCGCGGCGAGCACCCGGGTCTCGTCGACGAGATCCTCGCCGCCGACGAGCGGCGCCGGTCCGCGCTGGCACACTTCGAGCGGCTTCGCGCCCAGCAGAAGGCCGTCGGCAAGCAGGTGGCGGCGGCGAGCGGCGACGAGCGGGGAGCCCTGCTCGCGCGGGCGAGGGCGGTCTCCGCCGAGGTCAAGGCCCTCGAGTCGGTCGCGGGCGAGACGTCCGACGAGCTCGACCGGCTCCTGCGCCGGGTCGGCAACGTCATCATCCCCGGGGTCCCGGCCGGCGGTGAGGACGACTACCTCGTGCGCGAGAGCGTCGGCACGCCGAGGGACTTCGCCGCCGAGGGCTTCGCCCCCCGGGACCACCTCGAGCTCGGGGAGATGCTCGGGGCCCTCGACATGGAACGCGGTGCCAAGGTCTCGGGCGCCCGGTTCTACTTCCTCACCGGCGTCGGGGCGCTGCTCGAGCTCGCGCTGCTGAACCTCGCCGTGGACCAGGCGGTGCGGAGCGGGTTCACCCCGATGATCACACCGACCCTCGTCCGCAGCGAGGTCATGGAGGGCGCGGGCTTCCTCGACGCCCACGCCGACGAGGTCTACCGGCTCGACGCCGACGACCTCTACCTCACCGGCACCTCCGAGGTCGCGCTGGCCGGCTACCACGCCGACGAGATCATCGACCTGTCCGCCGGCCCGAAGAGGTATGCCGCGTGGTCGGCCTGCTACCGCAGGGAGGCCGGGTCGCACGGCAAGGACACCCGGGGCATCATCAGGGTCCACCAGTTCCACAAGGTCGAGATGTTCTCGTTCTGCCGGGTGGAGGACGCCGAGGCCGAGCACGAGCAGATGCTGGACTGGGAGCGGCAGATGCTGGCGAAGATCGAGGTTCCCTACCGGGTCATCGACACGGCGGCCGGGGACCTCGGCGGCCCGGCCGCGCGCAAGTTCGACTGCGAGGCGTGGGTGCCGACGCAAGGCCGCTACCGCGAGCTGACGTCGACGTCCAACTGCACGACGTTCCAGGCACGCCGGCTCGGCATCCGCGAGCGGGACCCCCACGGCAGCGGAACCCGCCCGGTGGCGACGCTCAACGGGACCCTGGCGACGACGCGGTGGCTCGTTGCCATCCTCGAGAACCACCAGCAGCGCGACGGCTCGGTCGTGCTGCCGGCGGCGTTGCGGGCCACCATGGGCCGCGACGTGCTGGCCCCGCCGTCATGACGCTCGCAGCATCAGAGCGTGGGCCGTGGCTGCTCGCGCTGGACATCGACGGGACCACCGTGAACCACAACGGCGAGCTCTCCCCGGCGGTCGCCGAGGCCGTCGGCGAGGTCGTCTGTGCCGGGGTGCACCTCATCATCGCCACGGGTCGCTCGATCGTCGCCGCGATGCCGGTCATCGACCAGCTCGGACTGACCCACGGGTATGCCGTGTGCTCCAACGGGGCGGTCACTCTCGAGCTCGATCCGGCAGCACCGTCCGGCTACCGCGTCATCGACACCGTGACGTTCGACCCGCGACCCGTCCTCACGCTGCTCCGGGAGGCGATTCCCGACGCGCTGGTCGCCGTCGAGGACGTCGGCGTCGGGTTCCTCGTGAGCTCCCCGTTCCCCGTGGGCGAGCTCGGCGGCGAGCAGACCGTCGTCGACTGGGAGGACCTCGTCAGCCGGCACGCCACCCGGGTCACCCTGCGCCTGCCGGACGCCACCCTCGCGGAGTTCATGGACCAGGTGGAGCAGGTCGGGCTGCACGGGGTGTCCTACGCCGTCGGCTGGACCGCGTGGCTCGACATCAACCCGGAGGGCGTCTCCAAGGGTTCCGCCCTGGAGCTGCTGCGCCGCCGCCTGCAGGTCGAGCCCTCCGAAACGGTCGCAGTGGGGGACCAGCGCAACGACATCGAGATGCTGCACTGGGCGGCACGTGGTGTGGCGATGGGCAACGCGCCCGACGAGGTCAAGGCGGCGGCTGACGAGGTCGCGGGCGACGTGGACGTCGACGGGCTCGTGCCGGTGCTGCGCTCGCTGCTCTGAGCCCGCCACGGACCTGACATGCTGAGACGGCCATGGCCGACCCGATCATCACCTCGCCGGCGAACCCGCGGCTGAAGCCGCTCGTCGGCCTGCATCGGCGCCGCTGCCGGGAGGAGACCGGCACGACGCTCGTCGAGGGCCGCGAGGAGCTCGCGCTCGCGCTCGCCGCCGGGGTCAGGCCGCACGCCGTCTACTTCTGCAGTGCCCTGTTCGGCGTGGGCGGTGACCAGGGCGCGGTCATCGAGCGCGCGCGGGCGTCGGGGGCGGAGGTGACCGAGCTCGGCAGGGCCGCGTTCGAGAAGGTCGCCTACCGGGAGGGGCCGGACGGCCTGCTCGCCGTCGTCGACGGCGTCGCGCGCGGTGTCAGCGACCTCCCCGCGAACAGCACCGGGCTGGCTCTCGTCTGCCAGGCGGTGGAGAAGCCCGGTAACCTCGGGGCCATGCTGCGGACGGCCGACGCCGCGGGCGTCGGTGCGGTCGTCGCGGCCGACCCGGTCACCGACTGGGGCAACCCCAACGTCATCCGGGCGAGCAAGGGCACCGTCTTCTCGGTCCTCGTGGCCAGCGGGACGACCCGGGAGACCGTCGCGTGGGTCCGTCGCAACGCCATCTCGCTGGTGGTCACGACGCCCGACACGGATCTGGACTACACCGACGTCGACTACACCGGTGGGGTCGCGATCGCGGTGGGCGGCGAGAAGCACGGGGCCGACTCCGCGCTGCTCGACGCCGCGGCATACCGGGTGCGAATCCCGATGTTCGGCAAGGCCAACAGCCTGAACGTCGCCGCCTCGGCGGCCATCGTCATCTACGAGGCGGTGCGCCAGCGCAGAGCACGTGGGACTGTCCTGCCGGCCTGAGGGGAGGCCGGGGGGGTGGTCAAGAGCACCGCCGGGGGTGTGCCACGATGGGGCGCATGCGAGTCGACCATGTGTCCTATGCAGCGGAGTATGACGGTCTGCAGGGCACGGCCGAACGCCTGGCGAAGCTCATCGGCGTCGAGCCGGTCGAGGGCGGCGTGCACCCGCGCTTCGGGACCCGCAACGTCATCCTGCCCCTTGCCCACGAGCGCTACGTCGAGGTCGTCGAGGTGCTCGACCATCCGGCCTCCGACAAGGCGCCGTTCGGCAAGGCCGTGCGGGCACGCTCCGAGAACGGCGGCGGCTGGCTCGGCTGGGTCGTTCGCGTCGACGACATCCACCTCGTCGAGAAGCGCCTTGGCCGCGAGGCGGTCGACGGCAACCGGTGGCGCCCCGACGGGGTGGAGCTGAGGTGGCGCCAGCTCGGCGTCAAGGGGCTGATCTCCGACCCGCAGCTGCCCTTCTACGTCCAGTGGGAGGACCCGAGCCTGCACCCCTCGGTCGGCGCATGCACCCACGTGACCATCGACGGGCTCCAGATCGCGGGGGACCCCGACCGGGTCCAGGACTGGCTGGGGCTACCGGTGGGCAAGACGTCCACGGTCATCGACTTCACGTTCGTCGCACCACGCGGCACCCCCGGTCTGCTGGCCGTCACCTTCGACACCCCCGAGGGCAAGGTCAAGATCTGACCGGCCCCCCGGCCCCGACCCAGCCGCGGAACGCCCTCAGCCGCAGGCTGTTCCATTCCACGACCAGGCTCGAGACGAGCATCGCTGCCGCGGCGACGACCGGGTTCAGCAGTCCCAGCGCCGCCAGCGGGATGGCCACCGCGTTGTAGGCGAAGGCCCACGCCAGGTTCTGCCTGACACCTGCGCGTGGCGTGAGCCAGCCTGAGCGCGTCCACCGCGGCGGTGAAGTCACCAGCCACGGGCACGATGCCGACCGACGCGGGGGCGACCCGGGGGCCAGCCCCAGTCGCGAGCCCGAGGTCGGCCTGCGCGAGGGCTGCTGCGTCGTCAACACCGTCGCCGACCACGGCGACGGCCCTGCCGGACGACTGCAGGCGCTGCACGACGACGGACTTCCCGCCGGGCGGGACGTCGGCGATGACCCGCTCGGCGGGGATGCCCACCCGGTCGCCGACCTCCCTCGCGCTGCGCTCGGTGTCGCCGGTCACCAGGTATGCCGTGAGCCCCAGCTCCCCGAGACGGCGCACCGCCCCGGCTGAGGACTCGCGCACCTCGTCCGTGAGGATGAAGGTCGCCCGTGCGCTCCCGCCCCAGCCCACATGCACCGCGATGCCGCCCGCCGCGTCGGCGGCGGCGCAGAGCTGCGGGGGGACCACCTCGAAGAGCTGGGCCCTGCCCACCGTGACCGGGGTGTGCTTGATGGTGGCGCCCGCCCCGTGGCCCGGGACGTCGACGAAGTCCGTGACCGGCGGGACCGGCAGGCGGGCGACCTTCGCCGCCGCGACGATGGCACGGGCGACAGGGTGCTCGCTGCCGGACTCCACGGCGGCCGCGGCCCGCAGCGCCGCGGCCTTGCCGAGATTGCCGGCCGTGACGATCCTGACGAGGACATGCTCACCAGACGTGACCGTGCCGGCCTTGCCAAGCACGACGGTGTCGATGCGCCCGGCGTCATGCATGACCTGAACTCCCGTCATGAGGATGCCGAGCTCGGCGGCGCGGGCGGTCCCGGCCACCAGCGCCGTCGGCGATGCCAGAGATAGCGCGCGGGGAGACGCGACGAGAAGCACCGCAACGAAGACGGGGAGCGCCTGCGCGAGGCCGTGCCCGGTGACGAGCCAGCCGACCAGGGAGAGCAGGGAGATCCCGAGGACGAGCGGCACGAACGTGTCGAGGGTGCTGCTGCCCCCGATGACCACGCCGTCCGCGGCGGCGACGTCCTTCGCGGGCCACGTCCTCAGGGGGCGCCCGGCGGTGCCGGTCCAGTCCCTGGCAGTCGACGCGGCGAGGCTCCCGGCAAGCAGCAACGTCGTCACCACCGCCGCCGTGTCGAAGGAGAGCAGCTCGGGGCGGCCGGTGCCGAGGCCCACGAGGGAGAGGACGTAGAGCGCGAGGGTGCCGGCCGACACCAGGGCGTGCGTCGCCGCCCTGCGGTGCCAAGCGCTGACGGCGGCCGCGCGGTGGAACGGCCAGGCCGCCCAGAGGACGATCGGCGTGGTGAGCGCCAGCTGCAGCCACGCGCTGGCGGCGGTGCGGGGAGTGACCACGGCCAGCAGCACCACCGGGACCGTGAGCGACGCGGAGACGGCCAGCCGGCGCAGCAGCGCGGCCCGGTCCAGCAACCCGTCCCCCCCGAGCCCGCCCGCTGGTCCCGCCGCCCGGTCCGCACCGTCGGCGCGGCGCCCCTGCGACCTCGAGCGCGCGCTGCCGAGCCGCTCGAGCAGGTCGCCGGCGGTCGGGCGAGGGGGGTCGGCGCCCGGCGAGGGTGCCCTCCGGGTCACCGACGCGCCGTAACCCGTCCTGCGCACCTCGGCGACCACGTCCCCCACGGTCACCGGCGCGGCATACCGCACGCGGGCCCGACCGGTCACCAGGTCGACACTCGCCTCGACGCCCTCGAGGGCGTTGAGCCCGTCCTCGATGCGAGCCGAGCAGGAGGGGGACGTCATGCCGGTGATGGCGAGGTCGACCTCCCCAGCGCCGCCGCCGACCGGACCCATCCCGCCGGCCGTCCCTGCCGACGTCACTCGCCGAGTCGGTGCTCGGTCAGCCAGGACGCGGCCAGCCGTTTCGGGGCGCGAGCCAGCCAGGCGTCGGTGATGACCTCCGCGAGCTCGTCACGGGTCAGCCGAGCGACGTGCTCGAGCCGCAGGAGCACCGCGTTGTAGCCGTCGAAGTGGGTCGTCGTGAAGAACGGTGTCGACGGGTCGCCGACGAGCGCGTCCTTGTCCTGGGAGCTGGGCGCGACGAACATGACGACGTCGGTGAGCCGGTCGCCGGTCTCGGGGTCGACGGCGTCCTTGCGGGGTTCCCGATGCAGCACGAACGTCCGGTCCCTGACCCGGTATGCCGGCCGGTCGCCCTCGGCGACGCTCACCTCGGGCAGGGACACGGCGATCTCCCGGATGTCCTCGGGCCTCGCCATGCGCTCGGTCACGCCCCGACGCTATCCGAGACCGGCGGTGTCAGGGGACGTCCGCGACGGCCGTCCCCGGCGCCACGGTGCTCGGGGCAGTGCAGGCGTCGAGGTAGTCGACCAGCTGGGCCGCCGCCCCGGTGTAGGTCTGCGGTGTCATCATCGACAGCCGGGCCGCGACGGCGTCGGGCAGGCCGAGCCCGGCAACGAACACGCGCAGGTCGCCCTGGGTGACCTGGCGTCCCCGGGTCAGCTCCTTAAGCCGCTCGTACGCGTTGTCCATGCCGGGCACCCCCTGGGCCGCCAGGGCGCGCATCGCCGACTGGACCGGCTCCCCGAGGACGGCCCAGTTGGCGTCGAGGTCCGCGGCCATCTGCTCGGGCACCGGGTCCAGCCCGGCCAGGCCCCGGCTGGCGTTGTCGATCGCGAGCAGCGAGTGGCCGACGGCGCTACCGATGTTGCGCTGCATCGAGGAGTCGGTGAGGTCGCGCTGCAGCCGGGACTGCACGAGGGTGGCACCGAGAAGGTCAAGCAGGGCGTTGGAGACCTCGAGGTTGGCCTCGGCGTTCTCGAACCGGATCGGGTTGACCTTGTGCGGCATCGTCGACGAGCCGACGGTCCCCTGTCCGCGGACCTGGGCGAAGTAGCCCAGCGAGATGTAGGTCCAGACGTCGGTGCAGAGGTTGTGCAGCACCCGGTTGAAGCGCGCCACGTCGGCATACAGCTCGGCCTGCCAGTCGTGGCTCTCGATCTGGGTGGTGAGCGGGTTCCACTGCAGGCCGAGAGACTCGACGAAGGAGCGGCTGACCGCCGGCCAGTCCGCCTCGGGCACTGCCGCCAGGTGCGCCCCGAAGGTGCCGGTGGCGCCGTTGAGCTTGCCGAGGTACTCGGCCCTGGCGATCCGGGCGAGCTGCCGGCGCAGCCGGAACGCGAGGACGGCGAGCTCCTTGCCCATCGTCGTGGGCGTCGCCGGCTGGCCGTGGGTGTGCGAGAGCATCGGGAGGTCCCGGAGCGCGCCCGCGGTCGCCGAGAGGTCGTCCACCAGCGAGGTCGCCCTCGGGAGCCACACCTCGCGGACCGCACCGCGGACCATGAGGGCGTAGGAGAGGTTGTTGATGTCCTCCGATGTGCAGGCGAAGTGGACGAGCTCCGCGAGACCGCGGTCCCCCGGGTCGGGGAGGATCTCGGACACCCGGCGCCGCAGGAAGTACTCGACGGCCTTGACGTCGTGCACGGTCTCGCCCTCGATCGCCGCGAGCTCGGCGAGCTGGTCCGGACCGAAGTCCGCCACCAGGGCGCGCAGCGCCGCCTCCTCGGAAGGCGTGAGCCGGCGAACTCCCGGGACGACCTCGTTGCCGGTGAGGTGAATGAGCCACTCGACCTCCACGCGCAGCCGTTCCCGGTTCAGCGCGGCCTCGGAGAGGTGGTCGACGAGGGGGGCAACGGTCGTGCGGTAGCGCCCGTCGAGCGCGCCGAGGGCGATCGGGGGGATGGCGGCACCGAGCGAGGACATGGCGCAATCCTCCCAGATCAGCGCGTCCCCACCGCCGTCCGCGCAGGACCGCGGTTGAGCCGCCCACCCGGCGGTGGGGACGGGGCGCGGCGCCGGGGACTACCGTTCGGGGATGATCCCTGCCTGGCTGCGCAACCTCGAGCAACCGATCATCTGCGCGAGCATGGCGGGCGTGGGCGGTGGCCGGCTGGCCGCCGCGGTCACCGCGGCCGGCGGTCTCGGGACGGTCGGCTTCGGGTCCACGGTCACCCCTGACGAGGTGACGCAGCAGTGCACCCTCGCCCGCCCGGGCGCCTTCGGGGTCGGCCTCATGCTGTGGGCTCTCGAGGAGCGCCCCGACGTCCTCGACGCCGCCCTCGAGCAGCGGCCCACCCTGGTCAGCCTCAGCTTCGGCGACCCGGCTCGCTTCGTCCCCAGGGCCCGGGAGTCGGGGACCACCGTCTGCACCCAGGTCGGCACGCTCGAGGAGGCCCGGCGCGCCCTTGACGCCGGCGTCGACCTGCTCATCGCCCGGGGCAGCGAGGGCGGCGGGCACGGCCGGGGGGAGGTCGCCACCCTTCCGCTGCTCCAGCAGGTGCTGGAGATCGCGGATGTCCCGGTTGTCGCGGCGGGAGGGGTCGGCACGGCGCGCGGCGTCGCCGCGGTCCTTGCCGCCGGAGCCGTCGCCGCCTGGGTCGGGACGCCGTTCGCCGCCTGCGCGGAGAGCGACGCACCCGAGCCCGTCAAGCGGGCGATCATCGCCACGGACGCCGCGCACACCGTCTACACGAGGGCGTTCGACGTCGCCCAGCGCTTGGGGTGGCCCACCGTCTACGGCGGCCGAGCGCTCGCCAACGACTTCAGCGAAGCGTGGGCCGATCGCGTCGCAGATCTCGAGGCCGCCGTCGCGCAGGGGGACGAGATCACCTCGGCAATGGCGGATGCACGTGCCTCGGGAGACATCCGCACCGCGCCGGTGTATGCCGGTCAGTCGGCTGGGCTGGTCCACGGGCCCCGGACGGCGGCCGGGGTGATGGCCGAACTGGCCGGCTTCCGCAGGTACCTCGCCGACGCCCAGCAGTGGGTCTGAGCCTCAGCCGCGCCGGAGCCGCCCACGCAGGTGCGCGACGAGCCCGCGGCAGCTCGCCTCCACCTCGAGGAAGCAGCGCTCGAAGTC
>JBPCOG010000349.1:0-4582 GCA_051000455.1 Lapillicoccus sp.
CCTCTCGAGACTCATGGTCGATCACCGTTGACATAGACGCAACCATGGTGGTATGACTTAGCTATGACGATGACGCCGAGCACGCATCGGGGGGTTTGGGTCGAGGGCGGCGTTGTCCGACCCCTCAGGATCGAGGTAACCGACTCGCTGCTTAGCTGGGGTCAGGTCGAGCCCGCCGGCGAGGACTGGCCTGGTACCGAGGACCTGCTGTCGGACTTCATCGCACTGTCATCGGCGGACCCGGAGGACATGGGCCGCTTTATGGAGAAGTACGGCATCCCGGAGCTGTGCGCCGCGCACGGTCGGCCGGTGTGGCATGAGCCCGGCTGCGGCGTCGGCGATGGCCTCCGCGTGCTCTATCTACGCAGCGCGGCGCGGGCGGTCTCCGACCTGCTCGAGGCCGGGATACGGCTCAAGTCCCATCAGCAGGCGAAACAGTCCGTCGACGTCCAGAGGCTTCTGGGACGCGGCTTCTGGGTCGGCGGCTACGGGAGAGAGGAACTGGCGGAGGAGCTGACCGACCTCTTCCGCGACTGCGGCTGGAACGTTCTCGTTCGGTGGCCCGGGCAAAAGCCGTTGTCGGTGGTGAGCGCCGTTCCGGGTCTCCTGGGAGTAGTGGCCCGCCTACTGGTGCAGACGATCTCGTCACGAGATGAGGTCAGCTACCGATGTGATGTATGTCAGGACGCCATCATGCGGAAGCGGCCACCGCGCCCCGACGAGGCCATCTACTGCGACCGGCCGGCGTGCAAGCGCGAACAGCAGCGCCGCAACACAGCGGCCTACAGGGCACGCAAAAAGGAAGGACAAGGCTGATGGCAAGCATCGGACCCAAACGGGCGGACGGCAGGTACCGTGCGCGGTACCGGGACAGCGCCGGCAAGGAGCACGCCCGGCACTTCGCCCGCAAGGTCGACGCGCAGCGGTGGTTGGACGAGGTGACGGTCGCCGTCGTCACCGGCAACTACGTCGACCCTCGGACCAGCAGGGCCGCCGTCCGCGCGTATGCGGGGCAGTGGCAGCGAGTCCAGGTCGGGCGGGCCGCCACGCTGGTCATCCTCGACAACGCGCTGCGGCTGCACGTTCTACCGGAGCTGGGTGACAAGGCCATCGGCTCCGTTCGTCGGAGCGACGTGCAGGGGCTGGTGAAGTCGCTACAAGCCAAGGGCCTGTCGCCAGGGTCCGTCCGCAACATCTACGACGCCGCGGCTCGCATGTTCGGTGCCGCGGTCGACGACCGGGTGATTTCCGCGTCTCCGTGTCACCGCATCGTGCTGCCAACCAGGGATGAGCGCGACGTCGCTCCACCGACCCTCGAGCAGGTCCGTGCCATCGAGTCGGGCATGGGTGAGCTGGGCGCCGCGGTTGTCGTCCTTGCCGGCTCAGGGCTGAGAATCGGTGAGCTCCTCGGCCTGCAGGTCGCCGACGTGGACTTCCTGCGCAGGACGATCCGGGTTGAGCGCCAACGGCTGCAATCCGGCACGCTTGGCCCGACCAAGTCCCCGAAGTCGGTTCGGACGGTGCCTGTCGGTCAGGTGGTGATCGACTCGCTGGCCGCGCACCTTGCGGCGCACCCGAGCGACGGCCCACTGTTCCTCGACGAGATGGACCGCGCGCCGCTGACCTATCGACAGTGGAAGCCGCTGTGGGCTGCCGCTGCCGCCTCGGCAGGCGTCGACTTCACGACCCACGGCCTGCGGCACTTCTATGCTTCCGCGCTGATAGCCGGAGGCGCGTCGGTCAGGCAGGTGCAGGCGGTCCTCGGGCACTCCTCGGCGGTCATTACCTTGCGGACCTACGCGCACCTGTGGCCCGGCGACGACGACCGCACCCGGTCCATCATCGACGCCGTTTTCGGCCCGTCTGCGGACCAGGTGCGGACTAACGAGGCGACCTGACGACGTTTGCGCAGGTCAGAGCCCTGCGCTCAGGCTGCGGCCTTCTTAGTCTCCCAGAAGATGGCGGAGATCTCATCGATCTTCACCAGCAGCTTCTCGGCCACGGCGACGTCCCAGGTGCCCTTGGTGCCCCCGGCGCCGGCGAGCTTCGTGGTCTCGTTGAACAACGTGTTGAGCTGGGGATACTTCTCGAAGTGCTCGGGCTTGAAGTAGTCCGTCCAGAGCACCCAGAGGTGATGCTTGACCAGGTCGGAGCGCTCTTCCTTGATCCGCAGGGCACGCGCGGTGAAGTCGGGGTCGCCGTTGTCCTTGGCCTTGACCATGCAGGCCTTGACGGACTCCGCCTCGAGCTTGGCCTGGGCAGGGTCGTAGATGCCACAGGGCAAGTCGCAATGAGCGCTGACCTCGATCGTCGGTGCAAAGACTCGGGAGAACATGACGGTCCCTTCGACAGATGATGAGCGGGTGCTGCCCTCATCAACCTACCCCGTGCTTCCCTCCGTTGCGACGGCGGTCGGGCAGCCGGAACAACACCCGGGCCCTGATCCCCTCCCCCGGGATGGGGCCCACGTGCCACGAGTCGATCCCTTCCCGGGGGTTGTCGCGCTCGACCCACCAGTGGTCCGGGTGCGCCTGGGAGCGGCCGACGACCCGTTTGACGGCGAGGGGGCGGGGCCCGTCCGCCGAGCTGGGCAGCTGGACGACGGCCATCCGCCCCGGGCGAGGCGCCGCGCCGTACAGGACGAGCAGGCGGTCCCCCTCGTGCAGCGTGGGTTCCATGGAGCGTCCACGCACGGTCGCGACACCGAGCCGGGGCCAGCGTGCCCTCACCGCGGTCTCACCCGCCCTATCGTGTCATCGTCGGCTCAGGGACGCCATGGGGCCGGGCCTGCGCTGGGGCGCTCGCTGGCGTCGGGCCCTGATCGCCGGGCCGTCGACGGGAAGGGCAGGACGAGCTACGTGCGGTCCGCGACGACCTCACCGGGGCGACGCGCCGGTCCTTCGCGAGCCGCCTCCCGCCGCATCCACGCGAGTGCTGCCGGGTGGGAGCTGGGCTGTGGGGGGTCGAACCCCCGGAAGTCGATGGGGGGGACGTCGACGGCGGCGATGAGCGGGTGGGCGGTGGCACGCTGCAGCTCACCCTCCGCGAACAGGTCCTCGCCGAGCTTCTCCCCCTGCCGCAGACCCGTGTAGACGATGTGGATGTCGCGGCGGTTCGACATGCGGATGAGGGTGTTGGCCACGTCGACGATCTTCATCGGCTCGCCCATGTCGAGCACCATGACCTCGCCGTCGCTGCCGATCGTGGCGGCTTCGAGGACGAGCTGGCAGGCCTCCGGGATGAGCATGAAGAAGCGCTCGACCTGGGGGTGGGTCACCGTCACCGGCCCACCGCGCAGGATCTGCGCGGTGAACGCATGGATGACCGACCCACGGGAGCCGAGGACGTTGCCGAAGCGGACCGAGACGTACCGGCCCTCGTTGTGGCTGGCGAACCCGGCCGTCAGGCGCTCGGCGAGGCGCTTGCTGTAGCCGAGCACGCAGGTCGGGTCGGCCGCCTTGTCGGTGGAGATGTTGACGAATGTGCCGACACCCAGCTCGCGGGAGGCCTGCAGCACGTTGAGCGTCCCGAGCACGTTGGACTTCCACGCCTCCAGCGGGTACTGCTCCAGCAGCGGGAGGTGCTTCAGGGCCGCGGCGTGGAAGACGATGTCCGGCCTGACCCGCGAGAAGACCTCCCTCATCGCCTCGAGGTCACGGATGTCCGCCAAGACGACGTCGTCCGTGTCGAGCAGTCCCTGACCGGAGATGCTCAGCTGCACGCTGTGCAGTGCCGACTCGTCCCGGTCGAGCATGATGAGGCGCCCCGGGTTGAACGCGCTGATCTGACGGCACAGCTCGGAGCCGATCGACCCTCCGGCGCCGGTGACGAGGACCCGCTGGCCGGAGATCGACTCCGCGATGATCTCCGTGTCGAGGTCGACCGGACGGCGCCCCAGCAGGTCCGCGAGGTTGACGTCGCGCAGGTCCTTGGCCGTCGGGCCGCCGATGAGCTCATGCGCCGGTGGAAGCACGAGGACGGTGAGTCCACACGCCGCCGCGCGGTCGGACAGGTCCCGGATCAGGCTGGCGTCCGCGGACGGCACGGCGATGGCAAGCGTGTCCGCGTCGTACTTCGCCGCTACCCTCTCCAACGCCTCCCGGGTCCCCCGCACGCGGACTCCCTCGATGTTGAGCCGGGACTTCAGCGGGCTGTCGTCCAGCAGTGCGACCGGGGCGAAGGTGGACGCGGGGTCCCGCGTCAGCGTGCGGACCAGCTGCCGGGCGCCCTCGCCCGCGCCGAAGACGACAACCCGGCGCTGGGTTACCCTGACGGCACGGTGCCGCGCGCGCCAGGTCCGGACGACGAACCTCGTGGTGAACATCCCTGCCCCCGCCAGGGCCGCGGCGATGAATGGCACGCTCCGCGGCACGAGTATGGGGGACGCGAGCCAGACCGGGACGAGGATGATGACGGCGGTGAACAGCACCGTCTTGGCGATGTCCGAGATCTCCGCGAACGACCCGCGCAGGTGCCCCACGGCATACGGGCCGATGGCGAAGCCGAGCAGCACGTGCAGGGCAGCCGTCCCGACCGATACGGTGACGAGGCCCCGGGTGAGCACCTGCGAGAGGTCGAAGTC
>JBPCOG010000251.1:0-4972 GCA_051000455.1 Lapillicoccus sp.
ACCGCTTCCCCTCCGAGTTCTCCGGCGGCCAGCGCCAGCGCATCGGCATCGCCAGGGCGCTCGCCGTGGAGCCGAAGCTGATCATCGCCGACGAGCCGGTCTCGGCCCTCGACGTGTCGATCCAGGCACAGGTGATGAACCTGCTCGCCCGGCTCCGGGACGAGCTCAACCTGTCCTTCATCTTCATCGCGCACGACCTCGGTGTCATCCGGCACTTCTGCGACGACGTGGCGGTGATGTACCTCGGCAGGATCGTCGAGACGGGCAGCAAGCAGGACATCTACCGTGCGCCGCAGCACCCGTACACGCAGGCGCTGCTCTCGGCCGCGCCCGACATCAACGTCGTCCGCGGGGTGCCCCCGAAGGAGCGGATCCGGCTCGTCGGCGACCCGCCGAGCCCGATCGACCCGCCGAGCGGCTGCCGGTTCCGCACCCGGTGCTGGAAGGCCCGGGACCTCTGCGCCGAGCAGGTCCCGCCGCTGGAGACCAAGCCCGGCGGCGGTGCCGGGCACACCATCGCGTGCCACTTCCCGGAGGTCAAGGACGACCTCGTTGCCGAGGTGCTTCCCTGAACCGTGGGCCTGCGCGACCGCACGGGCCACGGACGGCGTTCGGCTAGGGTGGACGCACGTCGCCCGACCACCTGCGGCGCACCGGAGCAACGAGGAGGTGGGACGTGAGACTTGCCGACGTGACCCTCGGTGACGTCGCCGGCGTCGTCGCCGCGCTCGCCTTCGCCTACCTCGTCTTCCGCCTCGGCCGCGTCATCGGCAAGGCGGGGGAGATCCTCGACGAGGCGCGGATCGGCGTCAAGGGGGTCTCCGACGGTACCGTGCCCCTGCTCGGGGAGGTGACGAGCACGGTTGCGGCGACGAGGGAGCAGCTCGTGCGGGTCGACACGATCACGACGAACGTCGCGAACATGGCTACCAACGTCAACGCGCTGACGTCACTCTTCGCGGCCACCGTGGGCGCACCGCTGGTCAAGGTGGCGGCGGTCAGCTACGGGGTCCGCTCCGCACTGCAGGGCTCGGGGAGGCACCGCGGCGGGCACCGGGGGGGAGGCACCGCACGATGAGCCGGGTGTTCTGGCTGGGGGTCGCCGCGACGGTCGGCGTCCTCGGCGCGCGGAGGGTCGCCCGGGCAGTCAACGAGCACGCCCCGTCCGGCGCCACCGACAACCTCGCCGCCCTCCGCGAAGGACTTCGCGACCTCACCAGGACGGTGCGCGGGGGGATCGCCGAGCGCGAGGAGGAGCTGCGCCACGCCCTCGGGCTGGACACCCACACGCTCGCGCGGGGCGGCATGGACACGGTGTCGGCCCGCCGCCTCCTCGACGACCCCACCGGACCGCGAGCTCGCCAGGGGTGAGGCAGCGCGTCGTCGCTGGTCTGCCTCACCCCGCCGAAAGGTCCGGGACCGCTCCGTCCACCGCTGCTGCCGCAAGGAACCCGATCGTCATGGAAACCGCCGAGATCAGGCGCCGCTGGCTCTCCTTCTTCGAGGGGAACGGCCACAGCGTCGTCCCCAGTGCCCCGTTGCCCTTCGAGGACCCCAACCTGCTGTTCGTCAACGCCGGCATGGTGCCGTTCGTGCCGTACTTCGTCGGGCAGGAGACTCCCCGCTGGGCCCGGGCGACCTCGGTCCAGAAGTGCGTCCGGACCCCGGACCTCGAGGAGGTGGGCCGGACCAGCAGGCACCTCACCTTCTTCCAGATGAACGGCAACTTCTCCTTCGGTGACTACTTCAAGGAGGGGGCGATCCGCTACGCCTGGGAGCTGCTGACCACCCCCCGGCCGCAGGGAGGCTACGGGCTCGACCCGGACCGGCTCTGGGCCACCGTCTACACCGATGACGACGAGGCAGCCGACCTCTGGACCCAGCTCACCGGCATACCGGGCGAACGTGTCGTCCGCCGGGGCAAGAAGGACAACTACTGGCACATGGGTATCCCGGGACCGGGCGGCCCGTGCAGCGAGATCTTCTACGACCGCGGCCCGGAGTACGGCGCCGAGGGCGGCCCGGCGGTGGACGAGGACCGTTACATGGAGATCTGGAACCTCGTCTTCATGCAGTACGACCTCAGCGCGGTCCGGAGCAAGGAGGACTTCGACGTCGCCGGCGACCTCCCGAACCGCAACGTCGACACCGGTCTCGGGCTGGAGCGTCTCGCCAGCGTCCTGCAGGGCGTCGACAACCTCTATGAGATCGACGAGATCGCCCCGGTCCTGCGCAGGGCGGCCGAGATGGCGGGTCTGACCTACGGAGCCCGCTCGGGTCAGGTGGCGGCCCAGAGCCACCCCGACGACGTGCGGCTGCGGATCGTCGCCGACCACGTCCGCACCTCGCTCATGCTGATCGGCGACGGGGTGACCCCCGGCAACGAGGGGCGCGGGTACGTCCTGCGCAGGATGCTGCGCCGGGCGGTGCGCTCGATGCGCCTGCTCGGGGTGGACGAGCCGGCGCTGCCCCACCTGCTGCCGGTGAGCATGGAGCGGATGTCCCAGTCCTACCCGGAGCTGAGGACGGACTTCGCCCGGATCAGCCAGGTGGCCTACGCCGAGGAGGAGGCCTTCCGACGCACGCTCGTGGCCGGCACGAGCATCCTCGACACGGCGGTCTCCCGGGTCAGGTCCCAGCACCCGCAGCAGGCGGGCGGGGCGACGCCGGTGCTGTCCGGGGCGCAGGCGTTCGCCCTGCACGACACCTACGGCTTCCCGATCGACCTGACCCTGGAGATGGCGGCCGAGCAGGGCGTGTCCGTCGACGAGCCCGGGTTCCGGCGGCTGATGGCCGAGCAGCGCCAGCGGGCCCAGGCCGACGCCCGGGCCAAGAAGAGCGCGCACGGGGACACCGGTGCCTACCGGCGCATCGCCGACGCCATGGGTGCCGAGGTGCAGTTCACGGGGTACGACGAGGTCGTCTCCGAGGCGACGGTCACCGGTCTCGTGCGCGGCGGCGAGAACGTGGCGTCGGCGGGGACCGGTGACGAGATCGAGCTGGTGCTCGACCGGACGCCCTTCTACGCCGAGGGCGGCGGACAGCTGGCCGACGGCGGCCGCATCGAGCTCGCGGGGGGCGCCGTCGTCGAGGTGCGGGACGTGCAGAAGCCCATCGGCGGCCTCATCGTGCACCGTGCAACCGTCGTGCTCGGTGAGGTCGCGACGGGCGAGCGTGGAAACGCGTCGGTCGACATCGAGCGGAGACGCTCCATCTCCCGAGCGCACACGGCAACTCACATGGTGCACAAGGCGATTCGCGAGGCCCTCGGCGAGACGGCAACCCAGGCCGGCTCCGAGAACGCCCCCGGCCGCTTCCGCTTCGACTTCACCGCCCAGCAAGCGGTGCCGCCCAGCGTCCTGCGCGACGTCGAGGCGAAGGTGAACGCGCTCCTCCTCGACGACCTGCCGGTCCACGCTGAGGTGATGACCCAGGAGCAGGCCCGTGGGATCGGCGCGATGGCGCTCTTCGGCGAGAAGTACGGCGACGCGGTGCGGGTGGTCTCGGTCGGCAGCTGGGCGCGGGAGCTCTGCGGCGGGACGCACGCCCAGCGCTCCGCTCAGCTCGGGATCGTCAAGCTGCTCGGGGAGTCATCCATCGGCTCGGGTGTGCGGCGGGTGGAGGCGCTCGTCGGCGCCGACGCCTACTCGTTCCTCGCCCGCGAGCACGCCATCGTCGGGCAGCTGACCGAGTCACTCAAGGCAAGACCCGAGGAGCTGCCCGAGCGGGTCGCGGGCATCCTCACCCGCCTGAAGGACGCCGAACGCGAGATCGCGGCGGCCCGCCAGCAGCAGGCGCTCGCTGCGGCGCCCGGACTGGTCGGCACCGCCCGGGACGTCGCCGGCGTGACCTTCGTCAGCCACGACGCGGGGCAGGCCGCTCCGGAGGACCTGCGCCCACTCGTCCTCGACGTGCGCCAGCGGCTCGGCACCGAGCGCGCTGTTGTCGTCGCCATGGCGGCGGTCAGCAGCGGCCGTCCGGTCGTGATCGCTGCGACCAACGCGCTCGCCCGGGGCCTCGGCCTGCGGGCCGGTGACCTCGTGCGCGCGGGCGCGCGGACCCTGGGCGGTGGGGGCGGCGGGAAGGACGACCTGGCCCAGGGGGGCGGCTCGGACCCGTCCCGGGTGGGCGAGTCCCTCGGCAGCATCGAGATGCTCCTTCGCGAACGCGAGGGTTGACCCTGCGCCACTTGTCCCCCGATCTGTGGTCCACTGACACGATGGTCAGGGTTGGCGTCCGCGTCGGGGTGGACGTGGGCAGCGTCCGGGTCGGCCTTGCCGTCTGTGACCCGTCCGGGGTGTTCGCGTCCCCGCTCGAGACGGTGCCGCGCGACCTCTCCGACGCTCACTCCGACCAGGCCCGCATCGCGGCCCTCGTCCAGGAGCGGGATGCCCTCGAGGTCGTCGTCGGCCTGCCGCGGTCCCTCTCCGGCGCGGAGGGCGAGGCAGCCCGGCTGGCCAGGGTGTATGCCGGCCAGCTCGCGGCCCTGCTCGCACCGACCCGGGTGCGGCTGGTCGACGAGCGCCTGACCACCGTCGAGTCGCACCGGAAGCTGCGCGAGGGCGGGGTGGCGGGCCGGGCCCGGCGGGCGGTCGTGGACCAGGCCGCTGCCGTGCTGATCCTCCAGTCCGCGCTCGACGCGGAGTCGACATCAGGGCGGCTGCCCGGGGAGCTGGTCCGGGAGCGCGGCCGGCGCCCGCCGAGGAGAGGACGTCGATGACCGACCGACCACGCTTCGGCCGGCAGCGCTCCCGCGACCACGTCGGCGGGGGCGTTCGGGACGGGGACATCCGTGACGAGGATGGCTTTGACGAGGACGCCCTCCACGAGGACCTTCTCGACGAGGACCTCCTCGAGGGGTACCCGGGTGACGAGCGGGCCGGCGACCGGGCCGACGAGCCCCCCACCCAGGTCGACGTGCTCCTCGGGTTCGCCGACCTGGACCGGCACCTCGCACCGCGCGCCCGTGCGC
>JBPCOG010000066.1:0-5811 GCA_051000455.1 Lapillicoccus sp.
GACTGCTGCAGGTCGATGATGTAGATGCCGTTGCGCTCGGTCATGATGAAGCGCTTCATCTTGGGGTTCCAGCGACGGGTCTGGTGCCCGAAGTGGACGCCGCTCTCGAGGAGCTGGCGCATGGTGACGACGGCCATGCCGTGTTCTCCCTCGCGTTGTTGTCAGTTGTCCAAGCGCCCACGGTGTGGTCCGCCTGCCTGGCGCCTGCAACGCACCCCACCGGCTGCAAACGGCATACGCTCTGCGTGCCGTCGCTCCCGGACTGCTGTGGTGCGCCCCGCCCTTGCAGGAGACCCCGGGAGGTGCCTGGCCGGACGGCGGAAGACGCGCGAATTCGACGGGCGTCCGCCGGACGAGGCCGGGCACGACTGTCGTACCGCCCATCCTACGGCGGGGACGCATCCGGACGGAAATCACGGCGGGCCGGGCACCGCGCTCCGGCCGTCCCGGCAGCCGGGGCAGGCGCTCCGGCCACCCGCTCGGTCTGGCGCCCGCTCGGGGGTCCCACCAACCCCTAGCCTGCACGTATGCCAAACCCACTGGTCGCCCGCATGCAGGGATTCGGGACGACGATCTTCTCCGAGATGTCGGCACTCGCCCAGCAGGCGGGGGCCATCAACCTCGGTCAGGGGTTCCCGGACACCGACGGACCCCAGGAGATGCTCGACGCCGCCAAGGCCGCGATCGACGCCGGGTGCAACCAGTACCCCCCGGGGCCCGGTGTGCCGCAGCTGCTGGAGGCTGTGGCCAGGCACCAGGCGCGCTTCTACGGCATACCCGTCGATCCTGCGCGCGAGGTGCTGGTGACGGCCGGGGCCACCGAGGCCATCGCCGCGACGGTGCTCGCGTTCTGCGAGCCCGGCGACGAGGTCGTGACGTTCGAGCCGTACTACGACTCGTATGCCGCGACCATCGCCCTCGCGGGGGCGACCCGCCGGACCTCGGTGCTGCGGTTCCCGGACTTCGCCGTCGACGAGGCGTCGTTGCGGGCGGCGTTCTCCGAGCGCACCCGGCTGGTGCTGCTCAACTCGCCGCACAACCCGACCGGCAAGGTGTTCACCCGCGCCGAGCTCGAACTCGTCTGCGCGCTGGCGCGGCAGCATGACGCGTGGGTGGTCACCGACGAGGTCTACGAGCACCTCGTCTACGACGGGACGGCGCACATCCCGGTCGCGACGCTCCCGGGGATGGCCGAGCGGACGCTGACCATCTCCTCCGGGGGGAAGACGTTCTCGGCCACCGGATGGAAGGTGGGCTGGGTCTGCGGGCCGGCGGAGGCGGTCACCGCGGTGCGCACCGTCAAGCAGTTCCTCACCTACGTCGCATCAGGCCCGTTCCAGCCGGCGATCGCCACCGCTCTCGGGCTCGGCGACGAGGTGTATGCCGCTCTCGCCACGTCCATGCAGCGCAAGCGTGACCTGCTGTGCGACGGGCTGGCGGCCGCAGGGCTGACGGTGGCTCGACCGGCGGGCACGTACTTCGTCGTCGCGGACGCCGCGCCGTTGGGGGCACGGGACGCGCTCGACTTCTGCCGGTGTATGCCCGCCACGTTCGGGGTGGTCGGTGTCCCGGTCTCCGTGTTCCATGACGACGTCGAGGCAGCACGGACGCTGGTCCGGTTCGCCTTCTGCAAGCGCGACGAGGTGCTGCGCGAGGCGGTCAGCCGGCTCGCCGACCGGCGGCGCCGGGCCGGCTAGGCCTCGTCCACAGCCTCCCCGTAGGTGTCGGCACCGTGCACCGGTCCGGGACCGAACGAGTTCGGACCGTGCCCGCGGGAGCACCGTTGACGGGTGGTACACCTCAGCGGCGTCACCGTCATCGCGGCGGTGCTCAGCGCCGCCCTCAGCCTCTGGCCCCCGCCCGAGGCGGTCGTCTCGCCGCCGTCAGGGGCGGTGCCGGCGGGCCCGTCGTCAGGGGCGGTGCCGGCGGGCCCGTCGTCAGGGGCGGTGCCGGCGGGCTCGTCGTCAGCGGCGGTGCCTGGCTCGTCGTCAGGGGCGGTGCCAGCGGGCTCGTCGTCAGGGGCGGTGCCAGCGGGTGTCTGGGCCGCACCTCGGCCCGGGGGGCAGTGGACGTGGCCGCTCGCCCCGCGTCCGATCGTCTCGCAGCGGTTCGCCGCACCGGCCGAGCGGTGGTCGTCGGGGCACCGCGGAGTCGACCTGGTCGCCGCCCCCGGTCAGCCCGTTCTCGCGCCCTCCGGCGGCGTCGTCACCTTCAGCGGGGTGATCGCCGGCAGGGGGGTCGTCGTGGTGAGCCACCCCGGCGGCCTGCGCACGACCGCCGAGCCCGTCGAGGCGGCGCTGCCCGTCGGCAGCGTCGTGGGCAAGGGCCAGCAGGTCGCGGTCGTCAGCGGCGCGCAGCCTGGACACTGCCCCCCGACGACCTGCCTGCACTGGGGAGTCCTGCGCGGCGAGAGCTATCTCGACCCGCTGCTCTTCGTGGGGTCCCGACCGGTGCTCCTGCTGCCACTCGACCCGGGGCGCTGAGCCAGGACAGGCAGCGGCGGACGGCGATGCCCGCGGCGAGAACGGAGGTCAGGCGCTGGTCGGGAACCTCCAGGCCCGGCACCCCTGCAGACCCTTGGTCTGCTGCATCATCACCGGCGCGAACCCGCCCGGGCTCGGGCAGCGGACGTGCCCGTGGCCGAGCCCATGTCCGACCTCGTGGTTGACCTGGTAGGTCCGGTAGCCGGCGAGGTCCGCACCGTAGGTGTGGGCACCGCGCAGCCACCGGGTCAGGTTCAGCACCGCCCGGCCGCCGTTCCAGCACGAGACCTGCAGGGTCGTGACGTTGGCGGGAGCGCACAGCTGCGCGGTGAGCGCGGGACTGGCCAGTGTCACCCGCATGTCGACGTTCGCCCCGGCGATCGCCGCTTGGGGACTGACCGGGACAAAACGGACAGCGTCCTGGGCCTGCCAGCCTCGCGGGTCGGACAGTACGGCGTGCACCTCGTGGACGAAGGCCGCGTTGTCCACAGGAAGGCCGTCCTCCGCCTCGATGGTGTAGCGGATCGTCCGGCCCTCCGCCCGGAGCGGGCCGGTGGGCACCGTGAGGATCCTGATCGAGCCGGCCCCGGTGGCAGGGACAGCGGCAGCGACCCCGTACCGGGCGCCGGGCGTAACGGGTGGGTCCTCAGCGGGGTCTGCCTCGTCGTCGTCGGTCCCTCCGGGTGCAGGCGGCCCAGCCGGAGCGGCCGGTTGGCCCGTCGTGCGGGTGCCGGTGCCGGGGGCGGCCACCGCCGAACTGGCAGCCCCGATTGGGGCCGTCCCCTCGCCTCCGGCGGGCGTCTGGGCCGCCCCGGCCACCTGCTGGGTTGCCTCCGTCTCCAGGTCGGGCTGGCCGTACGCCAGCCGAACCACGACAGCCCCGAGCAACAGCAGTGCAGCGAGGACGACCGTCGACCGTCGGAGCCTCGCCCGCCGCCGGGGGCTCATGCCAGACCTGTCCAGACCCCCGTCCCCCCGCAGCGCCGGGCCCGTACGCAGGTCCCGGACCGGTCGCGCCACTCCCACTGCGTGCGCTGTCTGCGCGGTCCCGCCGCCCATCCCCCTGCGGTCAGGCACGAGGATGAGCCTGTTCGTAGGAAGCGCGCAGGCGGGCCACCGACACGTGGGTGTAGACCTGCGTCGTCGCCAGGCTGGCGTGTCCGAGCAGCTCCTGGACCATGCGCAGGTCAGCGCCTCCTTCAAGGAGGTGGGTCGCCGCGCTGTGGCGCAGCCCGTGGGGCCCGAGGTCGGGCGCATCCACGACGCGACCCAGCATCTCGTGGACCGCGGTGCGAACCTGGCGTGGGTCGGTCCTGCGCCCGCGGCGCCCGAGAAAGAGGGCGGGTCCGCTGTTCGGGAGCGCCACGCTCCGGCGCGCGCCCAGCCACGCCTCGATGGCCCGTCGGGCGGGAAGACCGAAGGGCACCGTCCGTTCCTTGGCGCCCTTGCCCATGACCCTGACGACGTTCCGGGACAGGTCAACGTCATCGACGTCCAGGGCCACCAGCTCTCCCACCCGGATGGCACTGGCGTAGAGGAGCTCGAGGACCGCACGGTCTCGGATCGCGATGGGGTCGGCGTCCTCGCCGTCGGCCGCCACGGCGGCGAGGTCGAGCAGCGCCGCAGCCTCCGACTGGCGCAGCACACCCGGCAGCCCGGCCTGACGTCTGGGTGCGACCAGACGCAGTGAGGGGTCCTGGGGGATCCGCCCCGTCCTGGTGGCCCAGCGCAGGAACGTGCGTACCGAGGCTGCGCGCCGAGCGATGGTCGAGCGCGCCGACCCCTGCCGCGACAGCTCGGCCAGCCAGGCCCGTAGGTCCGCGAGCCGCAGCTGCTCCAGCTGCGCCACCCCCCGCTCCACTTCGGCGAACTCGAGCAGGTTCGCCACGTCGGACACGTACGCGCGACGGGTGTGCTCGGAGTGCCCTCGCTCGGAGACGAGATGCCGGGCGAAGGCATCGACGAGCTCCATCGGTAGCGTGCTCACTCGGTCACGGTGACAAACCGGCCCTCAGGTAGCAAGCATCGCCCCTCTCTCCGCGAGTCGCCCTGAGCGGCTGGGCGTGCGGTGGGGCGGCCGTGCCGGGCGTGCGGCGGGGGCGGCCGTGCACGGGTACTGCCGGGTGCCGGGCAGCCGCTCATTGGCAGGGCCTGGCGCGTTGTCGCCACACCTCTCCCTCCCGAGTCGCCAGACCGATGACCTCGAGGCGGCCGAGGCAGGAGAGGACCGTGGTCTCCGCCATGCCGGCACAGCGGGCGAGCACCGACAGGGACGCCCCCTTGCGGCGCGGGAGCGCCCCCAGGACGTGCCGGGCATCCGGGTCCAGGCTGTCCTCGGGCAGCACCGGGGCACTGCGGCGGGGCGCCGCGTCGACGCCGATGGCACCGAGCAGGTCCACAATCTCCGCCACGTCGGTGACGAGCTCGGCGTAGCCGTCCCTCCTCGCCTGGTGACACCCCGCTGAGGACATCGAGGTGATCTGCCCCGGCACGACACCGACCGGGCGCCCGTGCTCTGCGGCGCAGCGTGCTGTGTTGAGAGACCCCGACCGCAGCCCTGCCTCGACGACCACGGTGCCCAGCGTCATCGTCGCAATGAGCCGGTTGCGCTGGAGGAAGCGGGACCGAGTCGGGGCACACCCGGGTGCGACCTCCGCGAGGACCGCACCGGAACGCGCGACGTGCTCGATCAGCGTCGAGTGGGCCCGCGGATAGGGGCGTTCGACGCCACCGGCGAGGACGGCGATCGTCGAGCCACCGACCGCCAGCGCCCCGCGGTGCGCGGCGGCGTCGATCCCGAATGCCGCCCCGGACACGACCGTGTAGCCGCGGTCGGCGAGGCCGGCGCCGAAGTCGGTCGCGACGTGCTCGCCATAGGCTGTCGACGCACGGGCACCGACCACCGAGACGGAGCGGGTGGCCAGCTCCTCCAGCGGCGCCGGGCCCCGGACCCAGAGGCAGTGTGGCGGGACGGCCAGGTCGTCGAGACCGCGTGGCCAGTCGTCATCGCCGGGGCAGACGATGCGCGCGCCGTACCGCGCGCCGATCTCGAGGTCTCGTTCGACGTCCAGCTGCTCCGCGCGCCCCAGGTACGCCGCCACCGCCTCGTCGGCGCCGTCCAGCACCAGGCCGAGAGCGCCGACGGGACCGAGCCGGGAGACGAGCTCCGCCGCTCTGGGGTCACCGGGCTCCGCGAGACGGGACCACGCGGCCCGGGCGAAACGGTCCTGCCGGAGCAGCGTGCTGTTGACGCCCGAACGCCCTCGCACCGTCATGGCGGCACCGCCCGTGTCGCCGACCGAACCTGCCCGCGCCGTCATGCGGCGAC
>JBPCOG010000036.1:0-9688 GCA_051000455.1 Lapillicoccus sp.
AGCGAACCCGCAATGAGCAAGATCAAGGTGGTCAACCCGGTCGTCGAGCTCGACGGCGACGAGATGACGCGGATCATCTGGCAGTTCATCAAGGACCGGCTCATCCACCCCTACCTCGAGGTGGACCTGCGCTACTTCGACCTCGGCGTGGAGAACCGGGACGCGACCGACGACCAGGTGACCGTCGACGCGGCGAACGCCATCAAGGAGCACGGCGTCGGCGTCAAGTGCGCGACGATCACCCCCGACGAGGCCCGCGTCGAGGAGTTCGGCCTCAAGCAGATGTGGAAGAGCCCGAACGGCACGATCCGCAACATCCTCGGCGGCGTCATCTTCCGCGAGCCGATCATCATCTCGAACATCCCCCGGCTCGTGCCCGGCTGGACCAAGCCGATCGTCATCGGGCGCCACGCCTTCGGCGACCAGTACCGCGCGACGAACTTCAAGGTCCCCGGAGCCGGCAAGCTCACCATCGCGTGGCACCCGACCGACGGCGGCGAGCCGATCGAGCTCGAGATCGTCGACATGCCGGCCGAGGGCGGGGTGGCGATGGGGATGTACAACTTCAACCGGTCGATCGAGGACTTCGCGCGGGCGTCGCTCAACTACGGGCTGCAGCGGGGCTACCCGGTCTACCTCTCGACGAAGAACACGATCCTCAAGGCCTACGACGGGCAGTTCAAGGACATCTTCGCCCGGGTCTTCGAGGAGGAGTTCAAGGCCGACTTCGACGCGGCCGGGCTCACCTACGAGCACCGGCTCATCGACGACATGGTCGCCGCGGCGATGAAGTGGGAGGGCGGGTACGTGTGGGCGTGCAAGAACTACGACGGCGACGTGCAGTCCGACACCGTCGCCCAGGGCTTCGGGTCGCTGGGGCTGATGACCTCGGTGTTGATGACCCCCGACGGGAAGACCGTCGAGGCGGAGGCCGCGCACGGCACGGTGACCCGGCACTACCGGATGCACCAGCAGGGCAAGCCGACCTCGACGAACCCGATCGCCTCCATCTTCGCGTGGACCGGTGGCCTCAAGCACCGGGGCAAGCTCGACGGCACGCCCGAGGTGACCGAGTTCGCGGAGACCCTCGAGCGGGTCTGCGTCGAGACGGTCGAGGAGGGCAAGATGACCAAGGACCTCGCCCTGCTCGTCGGCCCGGACCAGGCCTTCCTCAGCACCGAGGACTTCCTCGCCGCCCTCGACGGGAACCTCCAGAAGGCGATGGTCTGAGTCCTAAGGGTTCTCGCTGCGGAGGTTGTGTGGCAGCGGCTGAACCGCCGCCGTCCTCGGGTGGTTCCTCGCCGCCTGGGCGACGAACCCAGCAGGCGAGCGTCTCGTCAGCGCGTCGGCTCGGGCGTCCCTGCCGGGCTCGACGTGGCCGACCGTCGCCAGTAGACGCCCCAACCATCGATGTCGACGATGTCGTCGTCGATGCCTTGAGCACTCCGATAGTCGTGGACCGCCTCCTTGCAGCTGGGGACGGTGCCGTAGTCGTCCACGATGAGGAAGCCGCCGACCGAGAGCCTGGGGTACAGGCCCGTGAGCGCCTCCATCGTCGACTCGTACATGTCGCCGTCCAACCGCAGCACGGCGATCTGCTCGATGGGCGCCGACGCCAACGTGTCCTTGAACCACCCCACGATGAACTTCACCTGCTCGTCCAGCAGGCCGTAGCGAGCGAAGTTGTGCTTGACCTGGTCGACCCCGACCCCGAGTGCGTCGTAGCGGTGGAACGTGTCGCCCGCGTCCGCGGGATAGCGACGGGGATCCGGCTTCGGCAGTCCCTCGAAGGAGTCCGCGGCCCACACGCTCCGGTCGTCCACTCCCCAGGCCTTGAGGACAGCGCGCATGAAGATGGTGGCTCCGCCGCGCCAGACGCCGGTCTCGACGAGGTCGCCCGGGACGGACTCGCGCAGCACGGTCTCCACGCAGAGCTGGATGTTGTCCATGCGTTTGAGGCCGATCATGGACTCCGCTCGGGCCGGCCAGTCCTGCCCGGTCTCGCGCAGCCGCGGGTCGTACGGGCGCTTCAGCACCAGCTCCAGCCCTGCCCTGGACGCGAGGGCGCCGACCCCGTTGGCCAGGCGGTGCTTCAACGTCGGTGTCCCCTGGGTGGTGAGCCCGAGGATGACGTCGCTCTCCTCGAAGAGGGCACCCGTCAACGTCCGCTTCATGAGCTCGAGATAGAGCCTCCCCGCTTCGCCCGGATCCTCGGTCAAGGTGTCGTCCGCCTTCGGTCTCGTGAGCATGTGGCCCGGTCACTCTACAAGGACGGATCGGCGCACCGGGGTCGAGCAGGGCCGACAGCGGCTCACCGCAGCAGGTCCATGTCGTGGTCCACCATGGCGGCCACCAGCCCGTCGAAGGACATGGTTGCCTCCCACCCGAGCACCGCCCGGGCCTTTGACGGGTCACCGACGAGCTGGGTGGCGTCCGCCGGCCGGAGCAGGCCCGGGTCGGTCGCCACCCATCGTCCCCAGTCCGCCACGCCCGCCCTTGTCAGCGCGGCGGCGGCGAACTCGGCGACCGAGTGGGTCGTTCCGGACGCGACCACGTAGTCGTCGGCGTGAGGGTGGCGCACCGCCCGCACGAGGGCGTCGACGTAGTCGGGAGCCCAGCCCCAGTCGCGACGCGCGTCCAGGTTGCCGAGCCGGATGACCCCGGTCCCGTCGCGCGCGATCCGCGCGGCGCCCTGGGTGATCTTGCGGGTGACGAAGCTCGGCGGCCGGCGCGGCGACTCGTGGTTGAACAGGATGCAGCTGGACACGGGCAGACCGCGGCTGCGGTAGATCGAGGCCATGTGGTGGGCGTACGCCTTCGCCGCTCCGTAGGGGTTGGTCGGCCGTATGGGCGTGCGCTCGTTCTGCGGCGTGTGCTCCGGGTCGCCGAAGATCTCGGCACTCGAGGCCTGGACGACGGCCACCGGACGTCCAGTGGCCTCCTGCGCCCCGAGCGCGGCCTCCAGCAGCGTCGTGACGGCGAGGCCGTTGAGCTCCCCCGTCAGCTCGGGCTCCTGCCAGGACTGGGCGACCGAGCTGACCCCGGCGAGGTTGTACAGCTCGTCGGGCGAGACATCGCGGACCAACGAGCGCAGCGAGGCCCGGTCGGCAAGGTCGCCGTCGTGCAGGTGGAGCCCCGGGTGGGCTGCGCGAACCTCGGGCAGGAGCGGGTCTCCGGTGTGCACCAAGCCGTGCACCTCGACCCCTTCGTCGACCAGCCGCTCGAGCAGGTAGCTGCCGTCCTGCCCGGTGACGCCGGTGACCAGAGCGACCGTCATGGGCTCACCGTTCGGCAAGGGCGCGCTGCTCGACGAGGTCGTTGTCGACCATCATCTCCACGAGCCGCTTGAAACCGACCTGCGGCTCCCACCCGAGCACGTCTCGCGCCTTCGAGGCGTCCCCGATGAGGAGGTCGACCTCGGCGGGCCGCATGAACCGGGGGTCCTGCTTGACCAGTGGCGTCCAGTCGTCGATCCCCAGGTGCTGGAAGGCGACATCGAGCAGGTCGCGGATCGAGTGGGTCTGGCCGGTTGCCACCACGTAGTCGTCAGCCACGTCCTGCTGCAGCATGCGCCACATGGCCTCGACGTAGTCTCCGGCGAACCCCCAGTCGCGTTTCGGGTCGAGGCTCCCCATGACGATCTCCTCCTGCAGACCGAGCTTGATGCGGGCGACCGCCTGGCTGATCTTCCGGGTCACGAACTCGGGGCCACGACGCGGGGACTCGTGGTTGAAGAGGATGCCGGAGGACGCGTGCATGCCGTACGACTCGCGGTAGTTGATGGTCATGTGGTGCCCGAAGACCTTGGCCACGCCATAGGGGGACCGTGGCCACAGCAGCGTCGACTCGCGCTGCGGGACCTCCTGCGCCTTCCCGAACATCTCCGAGCTCGACGCCTGGTAGAAGCGGACCTTCGCGACAGCGTCCCCCGCGTGCAGGCGGATGGCCTCGAGGATGTTGAGCACTCCCTTGCCGGTCACGTCGGACGTCAGGTGCGCGTTCTCCCATGAGTAGGCCACGAACGAGATCGCCCCCAGGTTGTACACCTCGTCCGGCTGGGAGACGGACAGGGCCCGCAGGAGGCTCGACAGGTCCGTCAGGTCGCCGGTCACGAGCTGCACCTCGGGCACAATCCGCCGGACGAGCTCGAGCTTCGGGTTGTTCTGTCCCCGGATCAGACCGTAGACCTCGTAGCCCTTGCCCACGAGCAGCTCGGAGAGGTAGAGGCCGTCCTGGCCGGTGATCCCGGTGATGAGTGCGCTCGGCATGGCATCCCGTCCGTGTCGGGTTGAAGGGGCGAGCCCGAGCCTACTGAGGCCCCTGCGCACGTCCCAACAGGTCCCGGCTGTAGCTGCGGCGAGGCATCGCGGTGTGCCGCGCAGGGGGGGCGCCGGTGGCTGCATACAATGGGCGCCGGCCGCGTCGCGGTGGACGAACACGTCTCGCAACCACGGGCTGGCCCGTGAACCGACGCGCAGGCGCCAGTCGCGGCGAGGAAGGGGCACGACGGATGGGCTCGGACTCCAGGGTCGGGGGGACCGTCGCGATCACCGGAGGGACGGGGTCCTTCGGCTCGGCGATGGTCAGCCATCTGCTGGCGGGCGAGGTCGACCGGGTGCACGTCCTCAGCCGTGACGAGGCCAAACAGGACGAGATGCGCAGGCGCTTCTCCGACTCCCGCCTCCGGTTCTTCCTCGGGGACGTGCGCGACTACGACAGCGTCGCGGGCGCGTTCGTGGACACCGACTTCGTCTTCCACGCGGCGGCGCTCAAGCAGGTGCCCTCCTGCGAGTTCTTTCCCGCCCAGGCGGTCAAGACCAACGTCATGGGCAGCCACAACGTGATCGAGGCGGCAGCGGCCGCCGGGGTGCGCTCGGTCGTGTGCCTGAGCACCGACAAGGCCGTCTACCCGGTCAACGCGATGGGGATGTCCAAGGCGCTCATGGAGAAGACGGCGCAGGCCTTCGCCCGCAGCCACCCAAAGTCCAGGACGACGGTCTCGATCACCCGGTACGGAAACGTCATGTACTCGCGAGGGTCGGTGATCCCGCTGTTCGTCAAGCAGATCCGGGCCGGTCAGCCCCTCAGCGTCACCGAGCCGAGGATGACCCGCTTCCTCATGTCCCTGCCGGAGTCGGTGGAGCTCGTGGAGCATGCGTTCGTCCACGCCGAGAGGGGCGACCTGTTCGTGCGCAAGGCGCCGGCATGCACCGTCGAGGTCCTCGCCAGGGCGGTGGCGAGCCTGCTCGGCGTCGACGAGCCGGTGATCAGGACGATCGGGACCCGGCATGGCGAGAAGCTGCACGAGACGCTGCTCTCCCGCGAGGAGGTCCTCAGGGCCACGGACCACGGCAAGTACTTCAGGGTGCCGCTGGACGCGCGCTCCATGGAGTACGAGCAGTTCTTCGAGGAGGGAGAGAGGTCTGCCGGCGACGTCGAGGACTACACCTCCGAGAACACCGACCGGCTGGACCTCGAGGACACGAAGAAGCTGTTGCTCACCCTCCCGGAGTTCGACGAGGCGCGCTCGCAGGGCGGCGTGGGACGCTGACCTGTGCCCGAGCTCCTGGTGGGTTTCGCGGTCACCCTGGCCGCAGCGCCGTTGGTGCGGCGGGTGATGCTCCGCTACGGAGTGCTGGACATCCCGAACCATCGCTCGTCGCATGTCACCCCGGTGCCCCGTGGCGGAGGAGTCGCCTGTCTGGCGGGGGTCCTCGCCGGCATGGCGACGGCCTCGGCACGGCACCAGGACGTGCCGTGGCTGGTGGTCTCCGGCGCGGTGATCCTGGCGGTGGTGGGGTTCGCCGACGACCGCGGCGCCCTGGGGGCGGCACCGCGACTGGTCGCCCAGGTTGCCGTGGGGGCCCTGGTGGGGGCCGTGGTCGGCGGCGGCTGGTGGGTCCTGGCGGGCATGGTCTGCATCCCGGTCGCCGTGAACGTCGTCAACTTCATGGACGGCATCAACGGGATCACCGGCCTGAACGTCGCTGCCTGGGGCTTCGTGGCGATGGCGGTCGGAGCCGTCCAGCACGAGCCGTCGCTCCTCGTCATCGGCGCCGTGACGGCGGGGTCGGCGACCGGGTTCCTGCCCTGGAACGCCCCCGTGGCCCGGTTGTTCCTCGGGGACGTGGGCAGCTACCTGCTGGGAGCGCTGGTGGGGATCGGCATCCTCGTCGGGGCTCACCGGACCTCGTCCGTCGTCGTGCTCCTGGCGCCCCTTGCCCTCTACCTGACGGACACGGGAACGGCACTGGTGCGGCGTGCCCTTCGTGGTGAGCGCCTGCTGACCGCGCACCGGCAGCACGTCTACCAGCGCCTCGTCAGTGAGGCGGGGATGTCCCATCACGGGGTCGCCATTCTCACTGTCGTTCTCGCGCTGGTGGTCACCGCGTCCTGGGTCCCGGGCTCCGCCCCGGTGGGGGTTCCGGTCACCCTCGTGGTGCTCGCCGCCTACCTCGCATCACCGGTCATCGTGCGCGCCTACCGGTCTCGCCGCCGGACGAGCCTTGGTGGCTGACGTGCGACTCGCCATGTTCAGCCACTGGTACGACCCCGAGGGTGGCGCCGCCGCCGGCCCGGGCACCATCGCGAGGGCGCTGCGCGACCGGGGCCACGACGTCCACGTCGTCACCGGATTTCCGAGCTACCCGACCGGAACGGTCTTTTCGGGGTACCGGGTCAGGCCGTACCAGCGCGAGTCCCTGGACGGCGTGACGGTCCACCGGTCCGCGGTGTACCCCAGCCACGACACCCGCGGCGCTCATCGTGCGGCGAACTACCTCAGCTTCGCCCTCAGCGGTGCCGTCAACGCCGTCACCCGGCTGCCGCGGGTGGACGCCGCCCTCGTCTACTCCACCCCGGCGACCGCCGCCGTCCCCGGCATGGCACTGCGGGCCCTGCGGGGCGTGCCGTACGTCGTCCAGATCCAGGACATGTGGCCACAGTCGGTGACCTCGAGCGGGTTCCTTCCCAGCGCCACCGACGGCCGGGCCGAACGCGCCCTCCACCGGTTCTGCGACGGGGTCTACCGCCGGGCGACCACCATCGCGGTGACCTCACCCGGAATGCGTGGGCTCGTCGAGGAACGTGGTGTCGACCCGCTGAAGATCGAGTTCGTCCCGAACTGGGCCGACGAGGCCTGTTTCCGGCCGGCGACGGTGACACCGCAGCTGTTGGTGGAGTTCGGGCCCTTCCGCCCGTTCACCGCGATGTATGCCGGCAACTTCGGCGAGCTTCAGGCCCTGCACAACGTGGTCGACGCCGCGGCACTGCTTCGTGACGACACGTCCATCGGGTTCGTCCTCGTCGGAGGGGGAGTCGCCGAGGGACGCCTGCGCTCCCGCGTGGCCGACCTGGGCCTCGACAATGTCCGGTTCGTCCCCCCACAGCCCTTCGGCCGGATGTCGGATGTCCTCGCCTTGGGAGACGTGCAGCTGATCAGCCTCAAGGACGTCCCCCTGCTGAGGAGCACGCTGCCGAGCAAGGTCCAGGCGAACATGGCAGCGGGACGGCCCATCATCGCCGCGGTGGCCGGAGACGCGGCTTCCGTCATCGCGTCGGCCGGTGCCGGGTTCGTCTCAGCCCCCGAGGACCCCGTCGCTCTCGCGGCAGCCGTGTCCCGAATGCGCCGGCTCGACGCGCAGGACAGGCAGGCCATGGGCGTCCGAGCCCGCGAGCACTACCTCGCCCACTTCAGCGAGCGGGTCGTCGGAGACCACCTCAGCGAGATCCTCACTGCAGCGCACCGGACGCGGGCGTCCGGTGAGTGACCCAGGCGAGGTGGTGGTGTTCGGGGCGACGGGGTTCGTCGGCGCTGCAGTGGCGCAGGCGCTTCGGACGCGCGGAGCGGTCGTCGTCCCGATGAGCGCTCCCCGCCTCCCCCCCACCAGGCCGGAGCGGGTGGAGGGTGCCCTCGGGGAACTGACCGACGACATCGCCGCCCTCGCGCGGCGTCTCGCGGGCGCGGACTGCGTCGTCAATGCTGCCGGCGCCGCCGAGGCGGCCAGTCCCGACGAGGACTCGTTGACGGCGGCCAACGCCATGCTGCCCGGCTACCTCGGGATGGCGGCGACACTGGGGGGCGTGCCGCGGTTCGTCCACGTCAGCAGCGCAGCGGTGCAGGGTCGTACCCGCGTGCTGGACTCATCCCCCTCGGTGACCCCGTTCTCCCCATACTCGCGCTCGAAGGCACTGGGGGAGCGGCTTGCTCGCAAGGCCCACACCGGCACCGTCGTCTACCGTCCCCCGGGCGTGCACGGAGCCGACCGTCGTGTCTCACGAGTGATGGCACGGGTCGCCCGCTCACCCCTGTCCAGCGTTGCCCGCCCCGGTACGTCACCCACCCCACAGACCCTGCTGGCGAACGTCGGGGACGCCATTGCCTTCCTGGCGACGACGACGGCACAGCCACCAGCCATCGTCGCCCACCCGAGCGAGGGCCTGACGACGGCGGGGCTGTTGGTCCTCCTCGGAGGTCGTCCACCGCGGGAGGTGCCCCGTGCGCTGGCGAGGGTGGTTGTGGCGGTCGTCACCGCGAGCGCGCAGGCGGTGCCGCAGGTTGGCGCGAACGCCCGACGACTGGAGATGTTGTGGTTCGGCCAGTCCCAGGCGCCGAGCTGGCTGACCCAGGCGGGCTGGAGCCCGCCCGCCGGGCGCGACGCCTGGCAGGAGCTCGGGCGCCTGCTGGCCACTGGGTCAGGTGCGCCCGGTGGGTCCGGGGCGTCCGGGGCGTCCGGTGGCCCGGGCAGCACCCACCGGGGGATCCGGAGAGACTGGTCATGACGGGCACCGACGACGTGGTCACGGTTCTGGCGCGCCGGACGCGCGTGGCCGTGACCGGTGCGGGCGGCTTCCTCGGCTGGCACACCAGGGTCCGGTTGCGCGCCCTCGGCGCCTTCGACGTCACTGCGGTCGGGCGCGAGGAGATGGCCGGCGAGTCGCTGGAGCAGGCAGTCGGTGACGCGGACGTGGTCCTGCATCTCGCGGGCATCAACCGGGCCAGCGACCGGGAGCTCGAGCTCGGCAACGTTGCGCTGGCCGACCGCCTCGTCGGCGCACTGACGGCATCCGGGTCCCGGGCGGCCGTGGTCTACGCGGACAGCATCCAGTCCGGCTCGGACACCCCCTACGGCAGGGGCAAGCGCAGCGCAGGGGAGACCCTGCAGGCCTGGGGCTCCGCCAACGGCGCGAACGTGACGGTGGCGCGGCTGCCCAACCTCTTCGGCGAGCACGGACGTCCGAACTACAACTCGTTCGTGGCGACGTTCGCCTCCGTTGTCGCGGCCGGCGGGACGTCGCAGGTCGACGTCGACCGGCTGGTCCCCCTGATGCACGTGCAGGATGCCGTGTCGGCCATCATCGCGGCAGGCGTGGCCGGCACCGAAGGCCTGCTGGAGCCAAGCGGGACCCCGTTGATGGTGTCGGACGTCCTGGACAAGCTGGTGGGGTACTTCGCGGTGTATCGGGCCGGAGACATCCCGGCCCTGTACGACGACATCGACCTCGCACTGTTCAACACCCTCCGTGCCGCGATGTTCCCGACTGCCTACCCCTTCCGGCCCACCCCCCGCAGCGACGAGAGAGGAACGCTGGTCGAGTCCGTCCGCGTGCATGGGGGTCAGGGTCAGACCTTCGTCTCGAGCACGCACCCGGGGTTCGTCCGGGGCGAGCACTTCCACCTGCGCAAGGT
>JBPCOG010000323.1:0-13147 GCA_051000455.1 Lapillicoccus sp.
AGCCCGACGCAGCCGAGGACGAACAGGGCGATCAGGCCCAGCAGGATGCGGGTCCCCCACCGTCGCCTCGTGCGTGTCGCGCCGGCCCGGTCGGCTGTTCGTGTTCTCTCGTCGGCCACCAGTCCACTTTCCGTCTAGCCCGCTCGGGCAGTCGGCCCGTCCCCGATCGCAGTTCAGTATGCCGTCCGCGCCGCGCGGTCGCGGACTCCGGGGCGTGGACAGGGCCGGTGGTGGGGGGGTAGGGCGCGGGGCGGGGGCGGTCGGGAGGAGCGGCTGGACCGCGGCAGGGTTCTGGGGCAGTCCTCAGGTTAGGTTGGGCACATGCCGAGTGAAGTCGCGTCGGACCTCGTGGCCAACGTCATCGCCGTGTCCGTCGAGGTCGGGGACGAGGTGGAGGTCGGGGACGAGGTGGCCCTGCTGGAGTCGATGAAGATGGAGATCCCCGCACTGGCCGAGGAGAGGGGCACGATCACGGCAGTCAAGGTCCAGGTCGGCGACGTCGTCCAGGAGGGTGACGTCCTCGTCGTCATCAACTGACGACCCCACCGGTGGCGCCGGTGCGCCGCGCCGGTCGGGCGACGCCGAAAGCCCGCTGGAGGTGGGCCGGCACCTGCCGGATCAGGTGCCGGAGCCCGTGACGGCTGGACCGGAGGCGACCTCCACGCGGCTGGCGGTGACGGGCGCAGCGCTCGAGCTCGCCCGAGCGCAGCCGAGCCAGGTCCTGCTGCAAGCCGAGGGAGAGGGACATGGGGACCTCCTTGTTGACGGTGGCATTGCCCCGTTGACGGTGGCATTGCCCCACTGTCCGTCCACGAGTCATCCGGGGGCTTGATCGACCTTGCGCTCATCGGCCGCCCCGCCCGCCGCGGTGCCCGCCACGATGCCCGCCGCGGTGCCCGCCGCGAGGGACTCGGGCTGCCCGGCCCACCACGCGAGCAGCCGCTGCCGGGCCGCGTCGGGTCCGATGACGCCCTCCTCCATCCGCACCGCGAGGAGGTGCTGGTATGCCCGGCCGAGCAGCGGCCCGGGGGCGATCCCCAGCGCTTCGGCGATCTCATGGCCGTTGAGCTCGGGCCGGACCGACGCGAGCTCCTCCTCCGACTGCAGGGTGGTGATCCGGCGCTCGAGCTCGTCATAGGTGCCGGCGAGCTGCCGTGCCCGGCGGGCGTTTCGGGTGGTGCAGTCGGACCGGGTGAGACGGTGCAGGCGCTCCAGCAGCGGCCCCGCGTCCGTGACGTACCGGCGCACGGCCGAGTCGGTCCAGCGACCGTCGCCGTAACCGTGGAAACGCAGGTGCAGCTCGACGAGCCGCGCCACCGCCTTGACGGTGTCCTTCTCGTAGCGCATCTCGCGCAGCCGTCTGGCAACCATCTTGGCCCCGACCACCTCGTGGTGGTGGAAGCTGACGCCACCGCCGGGCTCGAACCGCCGGGTGGCGGGCTTGCCGACGTCGTGCAGCAGGGCGGCCAGCCTCAGCACGAGGTCCGGCCCGGGCACGGACTCCGGGGGACCGTCAACCGGCCCCTCGAGGGCCATCGCCTGTTCGAGCACGGTGAGGGAGTGCTCGTACACGTCCTTGTGCCGGTGGTGCTCATCCACCTCGAGGCGCAGCGCCGGCAGCTCGGGAAGGAAGACCGCCGTCAGCCCGGTGTCGACGAGCAGCGTCAGCCCGGTCCGGGGGGCCGGCGACAGCAGTAGCTTGGTGAGCTCCTCGCGGACGCGCTCCGCCGAGACCATCGACAGCGTGCCCGCGCGCTCCGCCATCGCGGCCCGCACCTGCGGGACCACCGAGAAACCGAGCTGGGCGGTGAACCGGGCCGCCCGCATCATCCGCAGCGGGTCGTCGGCGAAGGACTCCTCCGGTGTGGACGGGGTGCGCAGCCGGCGGTTCGCCAGGTCAGCGAGCCCGTCGTGCCGGTCGACGAACTCCAGGGTGGGCAGCCGGATCGCCATGGCGTTGACGGTGAAGTCGCGGCGGGCGAGGTCCCCCTCGAGCGAGGAGCCGAAGGCCACCGCCGGCCTCCGGGTGGTCCGGTCGTAGGCGTCGCTCCGGTAGGTCGTGACCTCCAGCCTGCGGGCACCCTTGCGCAGCCCGATCGTGCCGAACGCCCGGCCGATGTCCCAGTCCGCGTCCGCCCATCCCCTGACCGCCCGGAGGATCTCGTCGGGCGTCGCGTCGGTGGCGAAGTCGAGGTGCGGGGAGGTGCGTCCGAGGAAGGCGTCGCGAACCGGTCCCCCGACCAGGGACAGCTCGTGCCCGCGGCCGGTGAACCGGCGGCCCAGCTCGTCCAGCAGGGGCAGCACAGGGACGAGCTGGGCGACGGCCCCCTCGAGATACCGGATCGGCCCGGGCCCGGGCGCCGGCCCGGGCGTCCGCGTCGGTGGCCCCTGGGGGACCGGCGCGGCCGGGGAGGGCGGGCGGGAGGACGGCACAACAGCCAAGCGTAGGCCAGCGGGGACCCCGGGCGCCCACGCCCGGCGCCGGCGGCGGCGGCGGGGAAACCCTCGCATGGTGCCCGCTGGTTACAGTGGTCCGGTGAGCGCGGCCAGCCCGGGACAGACGAACCAGGCCAGACGGCTGCCCTGGGTCGAGGAGCGCTCTGCGGGCGGGGTCGTCATCGACATCCACGACGGAGCCGCCCGGATCGCGGTCATCGCCCGCCGCAACAGGGCGGGGCGCGTCGAGTGGTGCCTGCCCAAGGGCCACAGGGAACCGGGCGAGACACTGCCGCAGGCCGCCGAGCGTGAGGTCGCGGAGGAGACCGGCATCAGCGGCCGCGTCCTCGCCGAGCTGGGCACCATCGACTACTGGTTCGTCACCTCCGACAAGCGGATCCACAAGTTCGTGCACCACTACCTGCTCGAGGCGACCGGCGGTGAGCTGACGATCGCCAACGACCCGGACCAGGAGGCCATCGACGTCGCCTGGTTCCCGCTCCATGAGGTGCACCACCACCTCACCTTCCCCAACGAGCGCCGGATCGCCCAGGCCGCTTGGGAGCGGCTGGCAGGCACCGCGTGACCCGGCGCCGCACATCGGCGGCCACGGTATGCCGGGCGCTCGCCGCGGTGTTCGCTGCCGCTGTCCTGCTCGCGCCGGCGGCGGCTGCGGATGTACCTGCGACCACCGCGGCGGCGGCGCCCCCGCCCGCCGCGGCGCCCCGGCAGCCGCCACCGAGCCGGCCCCTGGCGCCCCCGCTGCTTACCGCGGAGAGCACCTCGATCATCGAGATCACGGGTGTGGACCCACCGGTCGCCGCCCCCGGCGTCGCGGTCACGGTGACCGGCACGCTCCACGCGCGGGCCGGCCAGGCGCTGAACGGTGCCACCCTGAGAGCCGTGCTCAGCAGGCGTGCCCTCGTCAGCCGCGACGACGTCCAGGCCTGGGTCGGCGACGTCCCGGACCTGACCGGGACGAGCGAGCTGAGCCGGGTGGCCGTCCCCGGCACCGTCGCCCCCGGGGCGAGGGTGCCGTTCTCCCTCGTCCTGCCCGCGGACCGGCTGCGCCTCGAGCGCCCGTACGGAGCCACCGCCATCGCCCTCGAGGTGAGCGACGCCAACCCGGCCAACCGCCAGGTGTTGCGGACCTTCGTCGGGTGGAGCGCCCGGAAGGAGTACGAGCCCCTGCAGCTCACCTGGGTTGTGCCGCTGACCCTCGAGGCCGACCGGGACCTGTTCGCCGTCGACGCCAACACCCGCTCGGACGCGTGGCGCCGGCAGGTTGGCCCCGGCAACCGGGTCGACCGGATCATCAGCGGCACCGACGCGGCACCGGTCACCTGGGCCGTCGACCCTGCGCTGCTCGGTAGCGGCGCACGGTCCGCGGCGCAAGTGGCCGCGGACCCCGTCACGCCACTCGTCACCCGCCTGGTGGACCGGCTCACCGAGGCGAGCACCCGGCATACCGTGTGGGCGTTGCCGTACGCCGACCCGGACGTCGCGGCGAGCTCGGCAGCCAACCCGCAGGACGCGACGGTACGCGGCCTCGTCGCTCGCGCCTCCGCGGTCGGGGACACGCTGAAGGTGCCGGCGCGCACCGACGTCAGCTGGCCGGTCGACGGCAGCCTGGAGGGCGACCGCGAGGACCGGCTGAGGCAGGTCTACGGCGGGAGCGGGCCGGCAGCCCTCCTCGTCTCCGCCTCATCCCTGCCTGCCGAGGCGGGGGTCAGCACGACCGCCGACCGCAAGGGCACGAAGGGCATCCCGTTGCTCGCCTGGGACGACCGCCTCAGCGCGCTCATGCTGGACACCCGGACCGTGCCATCGACGACCCTGGTCACCCAGCAGTTCATCGCCGAGACCGCGGCCATCGTCGCGGAGCGCCCGGGGCGGTCACGCACGTTCGCGGTCGTCGCCCCGCGAGGGCTCGACCCCGACGCGGCAGCGCTCGCGAGGTTCTTCGCCGCCGTCGGCGCCACCCCGTGGATCACCTCCACCGGCACCGGCGAGGCCCTGTCCCGGTCGGCCGCGGCCCGACCGGCGGCGAGCGGGGGCAAGGGGGGCTGGTCACCGGCTGGGGCCGCGCAGCTGACCGGGCCGCGGCTGGCCGACCTCGGGGAGCAGCGCACGACCATCGGGCGGGTGGCCACCATCCTCGGCGACGGTGCCGGCTTCCGCCAGCAGTGGCAGGAAGCCCTCGACCAGCTGACGTCGGCGCGGTGGCGGACCGACCCCAACGGGTGGGCCGCTCTGCAGGCCGAGGCGGCCGCCGCGGCCACCCGCGCGACCCGCGGCATCGTCGTCAGCCCCCAGACCACCAACTTCCTCGCCGACGAGGGCGTCCTGCAGATCACCGTCGTCAACGACCTGGACGACCCCGTCGAGAACCTCCAGCTCAACCTGGCTCCCACCAACGCGAGGATGCGCATCGACAGGCAGCCGGACCCGGTCCGGATCGCGGCACACAGCAAGGCCACGGTGCAGGCCAGGGCGGTGGCGGTGGCGGCCGGCCTGGTCCCCATCAACGCGTGGCTCACCACCAGCGACGGGACCCGGGTCGGGCAGGGCGCGACGATCACGGTTCGCGCGAACCCCCCGGGGGGGTGGCTCTACGTCATCAGCGGCGCGGTGGTCGCCCTCGTCTTCCTCGGGGGCATCATCCGCACCCTGCGCCGCAGCGTGGACCGGCACCCCTCCCGCCGGTGGGCACGCCGCACCGAAGGAGCGAGGGGAGCGGCGAGCGGAGGTCCGCCGGTCGCGGACTGAGCCCGGAGGGACCCACAGGACCGGCGAGCGCGGCGAGACCGGCCCGGCTGCGGTGAGACCTTAGAATGGGCCGTCAAGCACGTGACCAAGGGCGAGGGGGCGAGAGTGCACGGCATCGGTCCGGGGTCGGTGCTCGGTGGGCGCTACACCGCCCAGCGCCGGCTCTCCCAACACGCCCGGTTCGAGCGCTGGTCCGCCTCCGACACCACGCTCGAGCGCGACGTCGTGCTGCTGTGCTTCGACGCCGACAGCCCGGAGGCCTCGGCGGGCCTCGACGCGGCGCGCCGGGCCGCAGGAGTGGAGGACTCGAGGCTCGTCCGCGTGCTCGACGTCGGCTCCCAGGACGGGGTCTCGTTCGTCGTGGAGGAGCCGCTGCCCGGCGCCGAGCCCCTGGCCTCCCTGCTCGGCGAGGGGGGCCTTCCGGCCGAGGAGGCCCGCCGCATCGTCGGCGAGACGGCGTCCGCCCTGGAGACGGCGCGGGTGCGCGGCCTGCACCACCAGGTCCTGACCCCCCGCAGCGTGCTGCGTGCCGGCGACGGGTCGGTCAAGGTCCGCGGCCTGGCCACCGAGGCAGCCCTGCTCGAGGCGGAAGGCACCACCTCGGAAGCGGCCTCGCGAACCGACACGGTAGCCCTCGTCGCCCTGGCGTATGCGGTCCTGACCAGCCGCTGGCCACTGCCCGGCGGCGACTCCGGCCTGGAGGACGCTCCACGGGTCGTCGGCGGTGTCGCCGCCCCGTCGGAGATCGCCGCGGGGGTGCCGGCGGACCTTGACCTCATCGCCCGCCTGACGCTGAACGAGGACCTGGGGCCGACCTCGCCCGGCGACCTCGCCGGGCAGATCGCCCCGTGGTCAGCCCGGCCTGCCGGGGGGGCGCCGCCGCCCGCCCGGCCCACCGGGTCCCGCACGGAGCCGCTGCCCCGCGACCCGGCAACCGGCGCCGTCGCCCCCCAGCAGCCGCCGGAGCGCCGGGCCGCACCATCCGCGGCGGGAGGCGCACCGGGTGCGGCGCCGACGGACGGCACCACCTCCGGGTCTGCTCCCGCACGGGTGGGCGCAGCGCCAGCCGTCATCGCCGCCGGTGCGGCCGCCGGAGGTTCGGTGGCCCGGGGGGTGGGCGCCGCGATCGGTGCGGCCGGCTCGACTGCCGCGGCGGTTGGGGGCAAGGTCGGCTCCTTCGCGCGGGCGGCAGCGGACAAGGCAGCGGAGAAGGCGGCCCTGCGCGGGGAGCGGCGCCACCGCGAGAACCTGTCGGACGACCTCTTCGAGGGCGAGGACATCCGGCTGTCCGACGCTCTCGAGGAGACGGATGAGGCGATCGGGCCGCCGCTGTCGATCCTGCCCGAGTCGACGGCGGACGCGCCGACCCGCGACCAGTCCAAGCTCGCCATCGTCATCGTCGCCGCGTTCGTCATCGTGGCGGCACTGCTCGGCATCTGGGGCCTGCCCCGGCTCAGCCCCGCTGCCGTCGTGCTCAACGAGCCGACCCGCCCGGCCGTCACCCGCACCGTCACCGGGACCCCGAGCCCCCCGGCTGCTCCGGCTCCCCCGACCACGTCGCAGCCCCCGAGCCCCACTCCCACCACCTTCGCGCCGGTGGCGATCGTGGGCGCCAACGGTTTCGACCCCGAAGGGGACGGCCAGGAGGGCAACGCGTCTGCCGCACGCGCCTTCGACAACAACCCCGCGACGATGTGGCGGTCCCAGTACTACCTCAGCGAGAGCTTCGGCGGCATCCAGAAGTCGGGGATCGGCCTGGCGCTGGACCTCGGTCAGCAGACCGACGTGCACCAGGTCAAGGTGACGTTGCGCGGCGCGTCGGACCTGACCGTCTACGTGACGAACAGGACGAGCCTGGACGGGGCCCAGGAGCTCGGCAAGGCCACCGGCCGTGACGGTGACATCACGCTCGCCGCGCCTGGCGGGACGGCGCTGAAGGGCCAGCAGGTCATCCTCTGGTTCACCAAGCTGGCCCCAGACGGCGAGGGCCGGTTCCGCGCGCAGGTCGCCGAAGTCCAGGTCAGCTGAGGGTCCCGGACGATGCCCGCGATCCGCCAACGTGACCTGGCCGATCTCAGCGACCGTGAGCTGCTCAGTGCCCACTGCGGTGGGGACCCGGAGGCCTTCGGCGAGATCTTCCGCCGGCACAAGGACCGCATGTGGGCGGTGGCGCTGCGGACGTGCAGTGACAGGGAGCTGGCCGCCGACTGCCTCCAGGAAGCCTTCATCGCCGCCTTCCGCCGGGCCGACTCCTTCCGTGGGGAGGCAGCGGTCACGACGTGGCTGCACCGGATCGTCGTCAACGCCTGTCTCGACCGGCTCAGGCGCCAGAAACCCACCGCGCCGCTGCCGGAGTACGACCTTGCCGACCGGCGCGACATGCACGCGAGCACGGAGGTGCGCCTTGACATCCGGCAGGCGCTCGACCGGCTGCCGGAGGGTCAGCGGATGGCCCTCGTGCTGGTCGACATGCACGGCATGAGCGTCGCCGAGGCGGCGGCCACCCTCGACGTGGCGGAGGGGACCATCAAGTCCCGGTGCGCCCGGGGGCGGGCCATCATGGCTGACCTGCTCGGACTGCCCGCGGCCGGTCCCGCCCGTGCCGTGCCGGTCCAGGGTGCCAATGCCGCGAATGAGACCAATGAGGGCACATGAACGGCCCGAGGGGGAACCCCAGCGCCCCCGCCGTCGTCAGACCAACGGTTGCGTCATGCCTGACGCGACGAGCGGTCCGGCGCCGGTGGCCCCGTCTCCGGCCGCAGCCCGCTCGGGAGGTCGTCCGATGAACCCACACCCGCCCGTCGATCCCCGTCCCGAGGACGTGGATCCCACCGGCGTGCGTGCGCTCCTCCAGTCGGCGCCCGACCCGGGCCCGATGCCCGACGACGTCTTCACCAGGATCACCGCCTCCCTCGAGCACGAGCAGGCGGCCCGGGCCCGCGCCGGGCTGTCCGCCGAGCTCGGACTCGGCGACGTCTCCCCACTGGTCGCCCGCCGACGCGTCACCCACCGGAACTGGCTGGCGCTGGGATCGGCCGTGGCCGGGATCGCGGCGGTCACCGTGGTGGGCACGATCGTCCTGCACGAGAGGACCGAGCGCTCCTCCTCGCTCGGCGCTGCGGTCTCGGGCGGCCAGTCCCCGCTCACCCGCTCCGCCCCGGTGACCACGAGCCAGCTGCGGATCCAGGTGTCCAGCACCAACTACACCGCCGCCACGTTGGTCGAGCAGGCACGGGCCCTGCTGCAGGGCAACAGCGCGAAGCCAGCCCCCGCCGCCCCGCCGGATCCCGATGCCGGTCCCCTGGCGACGCCCGCTGGCCTGGACAGCTGCCTGGGGGCGCTGGGTGAGTCCGACGCGCAGGTGGTCACGGCCGACATCGCCAGGTTCGAGGGCCAGCCCGCGGCGATCCTCGTCGTCACCCGGGACGGCACGAACCGGGTGTATGCCGTGCAGCGCCAGTGCAGCAAGGGCGACCCGACGATCATCGAGGACGCCATCCCCCTCGGTTAGCGCGCGGGAACATTTGCCGCCCGGTGGTGGTTGTGGGAAGGCGAGGGCGAGGCTCCTCTCTGCCGACCCCACCACTGCATCGTGCGGTGGACCCACCAGCTGAGCACAAGGGGTTGTATCCGTGAGCGAAGACCTGCGTGACGTCATCATCATCGGGTCTGGCCCGGCGGGGTACACCGCGGCCGTCTACGCCGCCCGGGCGAGTCTTCGTCCCCTGCTGTTCGAGGGCAGCGTCTCGGCCGGCGGCGCCCTGATGACCACCACGGAGGTCGAGAACTTCCCGGGGTTCCGGGACGGCATCATGGGCCCGGACCTCATGGAGGCGATGCGGGCTCAGGCGGAGCGGTTCGGGGCCGAGGTCGTGACCGACGACGTGGTCGCCGTGGACCTTCACGCCGACGTCAAGACCGTCACCGACGGCGAGGGTCATACCTACCGCGCCCGGGCCGTGATCCTCGCGATGGGCTCCGCCTACCGTGAGCTCGGGCTGGCGGACGAGAAGCGCCTCTCCGGTCACGGCGTCTCGTGGTGCGCCACGTGTGACGGGTTCTTCTTCCGCGACCAGGACGTAGCCGTCGTCGGTGGGGGCGACTCCGCCCTCGAGGAGGCCACCTTCCTCACCAAGTTCGCCCGGTCGGTGACCGTCGTGCACCGGCGCGACGCCCTGCGCGCGTCCAAGATCATGGTCGAGAGAGCCGCCGCCAACGAGCGGATCACCTTCGCGTGGAACTCCGAGGTCAGCGTGATCCACGGTGCCGACAAGCTGACCGGCGTCACCCTGCGGGACACCGTGACGGGACAGAGCACCCGTCTGCCGGTCACCGGTCTCTTCGTCGCCATCGGACACGACCCGCGCAACGAGCTCCTCAGGGGAGTCGTCGCGCTGGACCCGGCCGGCTACGTGCTCGTCGAGGGCCGGTCCACCCGTACCGACGTCCCGGGCGTCTTCGCCTGCGGCGACCTCGTCGACCACACCTACCGCCAGGCGGTCACTGCCGCCGGGTCGGGATGTGCGGCGGCGCTCGACGCCGAGCATTACCTCGCTGCGCTCGCCGACGCGTGGACCCGGTCCGGGACCGAGGCCGCGGTCGAGGTCTCGCAGATCTACCCGCTCGAGGAGCAGGTGTCCCCTGCCCCCGCTACCGTCTGACCCGCGCCCGCCAGGCGCGCCAGCCACCGCAGGCTCACCCGCAATGTCCACCGCCGGTCGGCCCGACCAGGCCACCCGGCATACCTCATGGAAGGACCTCCTCATGGGAGCCACCACCCCGAAGACCACCACCGACGCGACCTTCGACATCGACGTCCTGCAGAGCACCAAGCCGGTCCTCGTGGACTTCTGGGCGCCCTGGTGCGGTCCGTGCCGAGCCGTCGCCCCGATCCTCGAGGAGATCGCCAGCACGCACGGCGACAAGCTCGAGATCGTCAAGCTCAACACCGACGAGAACCCGGGCGTCACCTCCCGGTACGGCATCACCGGCATCCCGACGATGAACGTGTACGTCGGCGGCGAGGTGGTCAAGACCCTCGTCGGGGCCCTGCCGAAGCCGAAGCTGCTGCGCGAGCTGGAGGAGTTCATCGGCTGACCCGTCGCTGCGGGCGCCAGCCCCACTCGACGTGACGCTGTGCTGGCTCAAGACATCACACACTCGACTTGACGCGACGTGGGCAGGCTGGTCGGATGACCGGGACCGCTGGGCGAAGGAGGCGCGTTGTCGAACCCGACCGGACCGTTCCGCGCTCGCCTCGGCGACCGCGGGGCGGCGGTGCGCGATCTGCGCCACCACCTCATCGGACTCGGGGACCTGCAGGCGGGACCGGTGCCGGACGGTGACCTTTTCGACGAGCAGGTCGAGCGTGCCGTTCGCGCCTTCCAGCAGCGGCGCCGGCTCAGTGTCGACGGGATCGTCGGCCCGCAGACCTTCCTCGCCCTCGACGGAGCCCGGTGGTCCCTCGGGGACCGGCTGCTCCAGTACATCCCCGGGCACCTCCAGCACGGGGACGATGTGGCACACCTGCAGGAGCGCCTCCTGACGCTGGGTCTCTCTCCGCAGCGGGTGGACGGGATGTTCGGCCCGCGCACGGAACAGGCTGTTCGCTCCTTCCAGCGCGGTGTCGGGCTCGACCCTGACGGGACCGTGGGGCCTGCCACCCTGCGGGCGTTCAGCGCTCTCACCCGCAGCGTCTCCGGGGGGTCGCCCCACGCCCTGCACGAACGTGAGCTCGTGCGGCGCTCCGGGCACAGTCTGGCCGGGCGGACGATCCTCCTCGACCCCGGTCACGGCGGGGACGACCCGGGGGCCGTCGCCAACGGCGTCGTCGAGGCAGACGTGGTGCTGGACCTGGCCCGGCGCATCGAACGTCGCCTGGAGCGGCACGGGGTGAACGTCGTCCTCACCCGCACGGAGCGCACGTCCGGTGGGGACGAGAGCACCCGGGCTGCCATCGCCAACCAGTGGGGGGCGGACGTGGTCATCTCCCTGCACTGTGACAGCGCCGAGCACCACCAGGCCCGGGGCGTGTCGACGTTCTTCTTCGGCCAGGAGCGCTTCGGCGCGTCGTCCGCCGTCGGTGAGGAGCTGGCCGAGCTGATCCGGCGCGAGACCGTGGCGAGGACCGGACTCGAGGACTGCCGCACCCACCCCCGGTCGTGGTCCCTGCTGCAGGAGACCACGATGCCCGCCGTGCGGCTCGAAGCCGGCTACGTCACCCACCCCGAGGACGCGTCACGGCTGGCCACCGCGCCGTTCCGGGAGGTCATCGCCGAGGCCGTCGTCGTGGCCCTGCAGCGGATGTACCTCGGCGAGGACGACACCAACCCCACCGGGGGGATACGGCTCGGCGACATCAGCCCGATGGCCGAGGGGCTGCTGGGCTAGGTCCCTCTCGCCGCCGGAGTGGAGCCGACCCAGCTCCACGGCCGGACGTCACCGGGTGGCCAGCGGCTGCCCGTCCCCCGTGTCCTGGCGGTGCGCGGTACCGACGGGCGCACGGGTGCCGAGCACCCGGACGGGGGCGAAGAGCTTCTCCACCGCCTGCTCGACCTCGGTACGCCAGCTCAGGGCGGTGCGCAGGTCCAGACGCAGCCGCGGGTAGGCAGGGTGGTCCCGAACCGTCCGGAAGCCCACGGCGAGGAGGAACTCCGCCGGGAGCACGCAGCCGCCTCCAGCCGGTCCGTGGGCGCCGAACACCTCGAGGGCGCGCACGTTCCGGCGCAGCGCGTCCTTGGCGGCCGTCTGGACGAGCACGCGCCCGAGCCCCTGACCGGCATACCGGGCCCTGATCCGCGCCGTCATCAGCACCACCGAGTCCGCGCTCGGCGGCGAGGTCGGGAACGCCTGCGCCCGGGGCACCAGGTACGCCGGCGCGAAGGTGAGGTACCCCGCGGGTTCGCCGTCGACGTAGGCGATGCGGCCCGGGCTGCCCCACTCGAGCAGCACCGTCGTCAGCCAGCCGTCCTTGTCCAGCGACGGGTGCTCACGGCCGCCGGCCGTCAGTGCCGGGGCCAGCTCCCAGAACAGGCAGGACGAACACTGCGCCGGCAGATCGCGCACCCGGTCCAGGGTCAGCGGCAGAACGTCCCTGCCCACGATTGCCTCCTCGCTCGGTGCCCGCTCCAGCGTGCTCCCCGTCGGGCCCATTGTGCGCCGCTCGGGACGCGCTGTCTGCCGCAACGGGCCGCCCCCGCCGTGCCGTGCCGTGCCGGAGCCGGGCCGGGTGCGCGCCGCAGCCCCGATAGGCTTGCTGCATGTCACCGGGCTACGTGGAGGAGACCTTCAAGCGGGACACCCGCTACCTCGGGGACCGGATCACGGCCGATGGCTCGGAGGGCTGGCCGGTGGCGGCCGGGCGTTATCGGCTCGTCGTCGCCCGGGCCTGCCCGTGGGCGAACCGAGCGATCATCGTCCGGCGGCTGCTTGGCCTCGAGGATGCCCTGTCGATGGGCGTGTGCGGGCCGACCCACGACGAGCGCTCCTGGACCTTCGACCTCGACCCCGGCGGGGTCGACCCCGTCCTGGGCATCCCGCGTATCCAGGACGCGTACTTCGCGCGGGTGCCCGGATACGAGCGCGGCATCACCGTGCCCTGCATCGTCGACGTGCCGAGTGGGGCCGTCGTCACCAACGACTTCGTCCGGCTCACGCTCGACCTGTCCACCGAGTGGTCCGCCCTGCACCGGGAGGGGGCGCCCCAGCTCTACCCGGCGCACCTGCGCCGGGAGATCGACGAGGTCGCGGAGCTCGTCTACCGCGACGTCAACAACGGGGTCTACCGCGCCGGTTTCGCCGGGACCCAGCAGTCCTACGACGACGCCTACGACACCCTCTTCGCGCGCCTCGACTGGCTCTCGGACCGCCTTGCCGGACAACGTTTTCTCGTCGGCGACACCATCACCGAGGCGGACGTGCGGCTGTTCACGACCCTGGCCCG
>JBPCOG010000300.1:0-1461 GCA_051000455.1 Lapillicoccus sp.
GACGAAGCCCTCCAGCACGGTGCCGTCGTCCTGGACGGTCCCGACGTAGGACTCGCGCCAGTGCGGCCGGGCGGCGGCCCGTTGGACGACGTCGGCGGCGAGAACAGACCGCACCAAGCCAGTGACGCGATCGGTGAGCTCCACCACGCCCTCTGCGACGCACTGCGCGGCCACGGCGTCGTGCAGTCCCTCGCCGGTGGCGAGGTCGACCAGCTGCAGGACGCCGTGGACGGCCCGCCCGACCGCCGACCCGTAGCGTCCCTTGGACCACGCGGGCAGCTCGACGTCACGCGCGCCCTTGGCCGCACCCTCGGCCGCGGCGGAGTCCGGCGCGGGCGCCCCCTCCACGTGCAGCGACGGGTCCTCGGTGAGCAGCTCGGGCAGGGACCAGTCGGCGTCGGGATCGGTTCCCTCGAGGCCGGAGGCGCTGAACGCCGACTGGACCCGGCTGGCCTGCGCCGACCGCTGTGCGCTCGCGAACCACTCGGCGAAGTCCGGGGGAAGAGCCACCACGGACGACATCCGGTCCGCGACCGGTTCCAGCTCACCGTCGGGCAGTACCACCGCCCCGGCGGCTGTCGCGGCGTGGGCTTCGGCGAGCCGCCGCGCGTTGGTGTCACGGTCGCCGGACCGGTGCAGCGAGACGACGAGGTGGTCCCGGGCCCGGGTAGTGGCGACGTACAGTAGACGCAGCCGCTCGTAGGAGTCCATCTGCTCGTCGAGCGGGACCTGGTCCTGGAAGTCCACGGTCTCCAGGCCCTTCGCGAGGGACACGGCATACCCGGGCTGCTTCCAGAACAGGCGCACCCCGTTACCGTGCATCGGAACTGAGGTCAGTCCGGACAGGACGACCATCGGGAACTCGAGGCCCTTGGCGGCGTGCACGGTCATGATCCGCACGGAGTCGACGTCGGTCTCGGGCAGCACCGACTCGGCGACCCGGGAGCCCTCGGCCGACTGCGCCGCCGCCCAGGCGAGGTACGCGCGCAGGCCACCGTGCTCGACCTCGGACCACGCCCGGGCCTGGTCGATGACGAACCGCAACCGGCGCCAGGAGTCCCGGTCGCGGGGACCGTAGACGGCGACCTCGAACATCCGCCGGTCGACGGCGAGCGCGGTGAGGACCTCCGACGGGGCGAGCCACTGAGAGCGGCGGTGCAGGCCCCGCAGGTAGGCGACCGCCCGGCCGACCGGGTGGGCCTCCTGGCCCTCGGGCGCGGGGGCGAGCAGGTTGAACGAGCCGCGCACCTGCTTCCACGTCCACAGGTCGTCGTCGCCGCAGCCGAACAGCGGCGAGCGCAGGGTGGTGACGAGCGCGAACCCGTCGGACGGGTCGGCGAGCGCGCGGGCGGCGGCGAACAGGGCGCGGACCTCGGGGGCGTGGTAGACCAGCGAGCTGGACTCGGTCCGGTACATCACCCCGGCCCGCTCCAGGGCCGCTTCCAGGAACGGCAGCGAGGT
>JBPCOG010000221.1:0-10273 GCA_051000455.1 Lapillicoccus sp.
GATGTCAGACCAGACGGACTGGGACTCCGACGGGGAGGGTAGCCCGCCGTAGCGGGTGCTCAGGTCCGCCAGCGCACGGTGGAGGCGCGCGTAGACCGTCGTCCTCGATGGGCGGCCGCGGGGCACGGAGACTCCCTTTTGTTATAGTGATCCGCTGACTAAGTGAACTTAACAACTAGGACTGGTTATAGCAAGGGGTCGCGAATCAAACTTAACAACCGCGCCACGGCGCTCAAGGTTGCAGCCAGCATCTCCTCAGTTTGAGCATCGATGCTTCGTCGATGACGACTAGGCCGACTGGGCCGGTGGACCCTGCGTCCGGGGTGAGGTCGAGCGCGGCCGGGTGGCCTACTCGCCGGAACGCGGGCCGGCCTGGGTCAGAAGGCGCTCGACGACGCGGTCGGCCACGAGAAGTGCGCCGCCGACCTGGGCGGCCTCCCGTCCGTAGCCGCCGAAGCGCACCTCGATGTGGTCCTGCGAGATCGGAGCGAGCGCCTCAGCGAGCGACCATTGCAAGGGCTGGGCGATATGCTGCTCCAGCGCGCAGAACTGCCCGCCGAGGATCACGACCTGGGGGTCGAGGAGTGCTGCCAGCCCGGCGAGGTGGCGTGTCAACGTCCGGGTCAGCCCCTTGACCGCCGCCCGTCCCGCCGCGTCGAGCACCACCGGTCCCCTCCGCGCCGCGTCGGAGGTGCCGTTGTCACCCAAGGGGTCGAGCAGACGGTCGAGGCCGAGCTCGTGCAAGCTCACCTTGCTCGCCAGATGGTCACGCTGGGGGAAGAGCAGCTCTCCGGCCCGTCCGCGATGACCGGTCAGCATCCGTCCGGCGACGACTGCGCCCACCCCCAGGCCGGCGCTGCCCTCGTCGAGGTAGATGAGGTCGGAGAGGTCGGTCCGCCGCCACTCGGCCGTCGTCGCGAGGTTGACGAACTTCTCGACGCCGACGAGCTCCTCGTCGCACCCGAGCTTTGTCGCGAGGATCTCGCGGACAGCCACGTGCGACCAGGACAAGGGGCCAGAGACGATGAGCTGGCCCGAGCCCGTGTCAACCATCCCGGGGACGGCGACCTCGATCCCACCGAGCAGCCGACCCTGCGTCTCGACCTCGGCGATCACGGCGCGCACGAGGCGGGCGACGCTGGTCAAGGTGCGGGCGGGGCCGTCCACCGCGGGCCTGGCAGAGTGTGATCTCACCGACTGTCGTTCGCCAGCGAGGTTCCACGTCGAGACGACGAGGTTCTCGGGCAGGACCTCCACGACGACGCACACGTAGGTCAGGCGGTCGAGGCGGACCAGGGTCGAGGGGCGCCCCGGGCTCTGCCGCCCCGGCGCGTCCTCCTGCTCCAGCAGACGCGTCGACATGAGGTCCTTGACGAGGCTCGACACGGTGGCCTTGTTGAAGCCGAGCACCTCACTGATCTCCCGGCGGGTGCAGCGGCCGTGGGCCCGCACCAGTCGGACCACTGCGTCGAGGTTCTGGCCTCGCACGGCGGACTGGTCGGCAAACCGGGCTCGCCCCGACGAGCCCGCAGGCGGTGCTGACGGACCCGAGGCAGGCCAACCGGACACCACGGAGCCGTTGGACGATTGGGTGGTAGTCACGTCGACACGATATCCGTCGCACGTCGGACGCACCGGCTGCGGGCCGGTCCGGCCGGCCGGCGCGGCGTGCCGGTTGACAGCAGGCGTGATTGTGCATCATTCTTACGGGTCATGCGAACAAACTCACGCACGATCGGTGTCCCGTCATGAACCGCGTGGTGGTTTCTCGTCGCAGCTTTCTCGCCGGCACGGCAGCCGGCATCGCGGGCGGGCTCGCCTCGACCCACGCCTCGGCGGCAGCCGCGCCGGCCCCACGCCCCGCGGCCGACCATGTCATCCTCGTGGACTGGGACGGCTTCGACCCCGAGTTCCTCACTCGGGCACAGCATCCCGCAGTGGACGCTCTCGCGGCGCGCGGCGCCCGGGGTCTGGCGACCAACACGTACTCGACGTTCTCGAACTCCTGCCGGTCCTCCATGTCGACCGGCGCCTACCCCGAGGTGCACGACAACGCGGGCTACTACTACGACGTCGTCGCCGACCGGGCCGTGAGCCAGAACCGGGATCTCGAGGCCGAGACCATTGCCGAGGCGCTCGCCCGACAGGGTCGCAGCGTGGCCTCCGTGCAGTGGTACATGGTCCAGGACCACGGGACGACCTATGGTGACCCCTCGCACCTCTACGTCCAGCCGGGTGGCAGCTTCGCCACGACGGCCAGGGTGGCCATCGACATCCTCAACCGCCGGCCGGTCAGCTCCGGCGGCAAGCAGGTGACCGTCCCCGAGGTCCCGGCGTTCATGGCGGTCTACGGCGCCGACCTGGATGGGCTCGTGCACCAAGATGGTGCAGAGAGTCCCAGGATCGGCCCGCTCCTGGAGTCCATGGACGGCAACCTCGCGTCGCTGGTCCAAGCGACCAGGGACGTGGGCATCTTCGACCGGACGGCGTTCATCCTGACAGGGGACCTCAGCATGTCGACCTGGGAGCACTCGATCATCGACGCCGTCCTCGAGGCGGTCGAGGGACTCGGCCTACGGCCCGAGGTCGTCGTGGCAGGCCGTCGGGCTGCCCCGGAGACCGAGGTGGTCATCGTCCAGGGGGTCCGCGTGGCGACCTTCGTCCTTCGTGGTGCTGCGGCCACACCTTCGGCCCGACGCAAGCTGCGCGCGAACCTGGCCGGAATCGAGCACGTCAGCAACGTCTTCGACCGGAACGACCTCAGGAGGATGAGGGCCAGTGGACAAGCTCGGGGACCTCGTGGCCGAGGCCGAGGTGCCGTGGCACTTCTCGGCCCTGGACGACGGCAAGCCACGCGGCTCGCACGGCAGCACCGCCGAGTCGCACATCCCGCTGATCCTGGCCGGGAGCGGAGTCCGCCCCGGGGCTCCGGTGAACGGTGCCGGCCTCGTCGACGTCGCGCCGACGGTCGCCGCGCTCCTCGGCGTCACGCCCCCTGCCGATGCGCAGGGACGTGCGCTCCACCAGGTCCTCGGCGGCGCTCATGGCGCCTGAGCGGATGAGGCTCGAAGGTGGCTGACCCCACCGAAACGACTCTCGGTCACTTCCAGGACCTCCGGTCGCCCGAGACCCGGCTGTACTCCGACGGTGTCGTCATCGGCCACACCGGCCCCGTCATCGTCCCTCCCCACACGGCATACCGTCGGCATCCGCGCACCAGCTTCCTCGACACCACGACCGGACACCTTGCGGGGGCGTGGCACGCCACCGAGGATGAGGTGCGCGGGGCTCAGGCCGACGTCGGCGAGCTCGACCTGCCCGGCCGCGAGGGACCACACGCCGACATGGCCGAGACGGCACTGGCCGACATCGAAACCTTGTGCTTCCCGAACGGCGCCGCCGTCGCCGCGGGAAGTCCCTACTGGAGGCACGTGTGGCCGAGGGACGCGAGCTTCATGGCCGCCGCCCTGGTCCTCGTCGGGCGCCGGGACCGGGCCGCTCGCATCCTCAGCTACCTCGCTCACGTGCAGGAGCCGGACGGCACCTGGCAGGCACGGTACCTGCCCGATGGGTCCGGGGGCGTCCCGGATGCGCGAGGGGCCCAGCTCGACGGCAACGGGTGGTTCCTCTGGGCGACCTGGCTGCTCCAGACTGCAGCCGGCAGCGCGCGACCGGCCGACGACGTGGCTTCCCTCTGGCCCAGTGCGCGGCGAGCGCTCCTGGCGGCCATCGCGGCCACAGAGCACGAGTCGGGTCTCGTCACGCCGTCCCAGGACTTCTGGGAGGTCGACCTTTCCGAGCCGACGCTCGGCGTGGCGGCACCCTTGCTCCTCGGTCTGCGAACCGGAGCCCTTCTCGCGGAGGCGGCCGGCGACGCGGCTCTTGCGGCAGCTGCCGGAGCGCGCGCAGTGGACCTCGCCCGGGCGATCGATGCGCAGTTCAGCCCGGACTTCCCGCGACGTCTGGGAGACGGAGGCGAGCCCGATGCGTCCGTCGCCTTCCTCCTGCCGCCGTTCGCCCTGGCCCACGAGCACGTCAGCGCCGCCTGGGCCAGCGCTCTGAGCCGGATGCGACTGGCGAACGGTGGGCTCAAGCCCGGAGTCGAGTGGCTCGACGACGAGACGGCGTGGACCCCGCAGACGTCCCTCTTCGCCATGACCGTGAGCTACCTGGGCAAGGACGAGGTGGCAGACGAGCTGCTACGCTGGCTGGACGTGCACCGAACGCGACGGGGATGCCTGCCCGAGAAGGTGACCGCGAAGGGTCTGCCGGCGGCGGTGGCCCCCTTGCCGCTGACCGGCGCAACCGTCCTCCTCGCCCTCGCCGCGCGAGAGGGACGACACCTGCCCGTGCCGGACGGCCCCGTCCTGGGCACTCGACACCCCGCCCGACAACCGCACGAACACGGCACGAGAACCCGATGAGCGACGACAACCTTGGAGCGATGTCATGACCATGGCCAGACCACGAACAAGCCGAGTCCTCACCTTGACCGCCGTCATCGGCGTCGCCGCGCTGGCGGGCTGTGCGGGCAGCGAACCCGGCGGCTCAAGCACCAGCGGTGGAGCGGGCGACACCATCACCTTCTGGACACCCTTCAACACCCCGCCGAGGATGGCCGTGCAGCAGAAGGTTGCCGCCGCCTTCACCGCCAAGACGGGAATCAAGGTCAACGTCGTCGGCCTCAGTGGCGCTGACCAGGACCAGGCGCTCGTCACCGGCGCCGCGTCGGGCAAGGTGCCGGACGTGATCATCAACGCTCCCGACCGGAACGCGGCGTGGATGGGCCAAGGCCTTCTCGACGCGAAGGCGGCACAGAAGGTCGTCGAGACCCTCGGCCGCCAGACGTTCAGCGAGCAGGCCCTCAACCTCGTCTCAAGTGGGGGGCAGGTCATGGCCGTGCCGTCGGACGGCTGGGCCCACCTACTCGTCTACCGCAAGGACCTGTTCCAGCAGGCCGGCATCCCGGCTCCGAAGACGATCGACGACGTCGCCGACGCGGCAGGGAAGCTCAAGGCCGGAAAGGTCTCGGGTATCGCCCTGGGCACGCAGCCGGGGACCCCCTCGGCCACCGAGGCTCTCGAGTCCGTGCTCCAGCCCGCGGGCTGCCAGCTGGCGCAGAATGGAAAGGTGGCCATCGACTCGCCGGCGTGCACCCACGGTCTGGAGCTGTTCAAGAAGATGGCCGAGTCGTCCACCGGAGGACAGTTCGACGTCACATCGGCTCGTGCGGCGTACCTCGCCGGCAACGCGGCGATGCTGCTGTTCTCGTCCCACATCATCGACGAGATCGACGGGCTCGACCCTGCCAACCCGCCGAGCTGCTCGCAGTGCGCTGCCGACAAGCAGTACCTCGGCAAGAACAGCGGCTTCGTCACGGTCCTGCAGACCGCGGACGGCAAGGGCGCCCAGTACGGCACGACACTGAACTACGCCATCCCGACGGGCGCGAAGACGGCCGCGGCGTCGAGGTTCATCGAGTACCTCCTGTCCGACGGCTACATGGAGAACCTCTCGTCGGCGACCGAGGGGCGCGTCCCGTTGCGGACCGGCACGACGAGCGAGCCGACGAAGTACGTCGACGCCTGGTCGAAGCTCCCGTTCGGGGCGGACCCGGCGAACACGAAGTCGATCAGTGACGTCTACGGGCCCGACGTCGCCAAGGCGGTGGCCAACGGCGCAAAGTCGATCGACCGGTGGGGCTTCGGGACGAAGGATGCACCGCTCGCGGCACGGGTCTTCGGGCAGAACGTTCTCAGCAAGCACCTCGCCGGCCTCTTCAGCGGGACGCCCGCCGCCCAGGTGAGCAAGCAGATGGCCCAGTCCGTCACGACGGCGCAACAAGAACTGGGATGACCGCTCTGCTCGAGCGATCCCGACGGGCGCGGGTCATGACCCGCGCCCGTCGGGAGGACCTGCAGGGGAGTGCGCTCGTCTCGCCCACGGTGCTCGTCATCCTCCTCTCGTCCATCCTGCCACTGCTCGCCGTCGTCGTCTTTGCCTTCACCGAGGTCCGGCTCATCGACATCCCGCGGATCTCGATGGCCAAGTTGACCTTCACCACGGAAAACTTCACCCAGCTCTTCGCCTCTCCGACGTTTCGGTCCGTCCTCACGACGACGGTCGCCTACGCGAGCATGACGACGGTCGGCGCCCTGGCCTTCGGCACCACAGTCGCCCTCGTGCTGCGCCGGCCGTTCCGCGGGCGCAGCCTCGTGCGCGCCCTCGTGCTCATCCCGTACGTCCTTCCCGTCGTCGCCAGCGCCACCATCTGGAAGCAGCTGCTCAACCCGCAGTACGGCCTCGTCAACGCGGTGGGCGCCAAGTTCCTCGGGTGGGACAGCCCGGTGGCGTTCCTCAGCACACCGACCCAACAGCTCCTCGGGCTCCCAGTCCCGGTCACCCTCCTTGTCGTCACCCTCTTCGAGATCTGGAAGACCGCCCCCCTGGTCTTCCTGTTCGTCACCGCGCGGCTCCAGGTCCTGCCGAACGAGCTCGAGGAGTCCGCAGCCATCGACGGCGCCGGTCCCGTCGCCCGCCTGCGTCACATCGTGCTGCCCCAGCTGCGCGGGGTCCTGCTGCTCCTGCTGCTCCTGAGGTTCATCTGGTCGTTCCAGAGCTTCAACGACGTCTTCCTGCTCACCCGCGGGGCGGGCGGCACCGAGGTGCTCGCGGTCCGGGTCTACACCGAGCTGATCACGAGGGCGAACATCGGTTCAGCATCGGCCTACGGCCTGACGATGACCGCAATGCTCCTCGTCCTGCTCGCCCTGTACTTCCTGGCCAACCGCAGGCAGGAGGACTCGTGAGCCTCGACGGCCTGCACACCGGATGGCACCGGGCCTGGCGGCTCGTCGTGCGGGTGGTCGTCATCGCGGCCATCGTCCTGGTCAGCGTCGGGCCGGTGCTGTATGGCGTGCTGCTCTCGGTGCGACCCCTGTCTGCGATCGTCAACGAGCCGCTCAGCATCATCCCCGCGCCGAGCCAGATCGACCTCGGCGCATACTCGAGCGCGCTGGGGACCGAGTCGTCCGGGGGCTTCGGACTGGGCCGGTTCATGGGCAACTCGGCTCTCGTCGCCCTGTTGACCGTCGTGCTCACCACCGTCTTCTCCGTCCTCGGGGCGTATGCTGCGACGAGGCTCCGGTTCTTCGGCAGGCGGTCGGTGAACATCCTGTTCATCTCCGTCTACCTGTTCCCCGGGATCGTCTTGGCGGTGCCCCTCTTCGTCCTGATGAGCCGGGTCGGGCTGACCGGGTCGCTCTTCGGACTGCTCCTGATCTACGTCGCCCAGACGACGCCGGTCGCGCTGTACATGCTGCGCAACTACTTCTCCGCGATCAGCGAGAGCGTCGAGGAGGCGGCCATGATCGACGGGTGCGGGCGACTGGCCATCATCCGCCGGATCGTCCTGCCGCTAGCCGTTCCCGGAATCACTGCGACGGGGCTCTACATCTTCATGATCGCCTGGAACGAGTACCTGTACGCGCTGCTGTTCCTCGTGCAGGACCGAGGGCGCTGGACAGTCTCGCTCGGGCTGGCCCAGCTCACCAACGAAGCCGTGCCGGCACCCGTCCTCATGGCGGGCTCCGTGGCGATCACCATCCCCGTCGTGGTGGGCTTCTTTGCCGCCCAACGGTTCTTCGTCTCCGGGCTGACGTCCGGGGCCGAGAAGGGGTGAGCCGGCCGGTGACCCAGCCCGCGGCCGTGGGCGGGCCGGTCCGGGTCGCCATCCTCGGAGCGGGGGGCAGGGGACACGACGCCTACGGCGAGTGGATCCTCCACCACCCGGACGTGGCGACCATTGCGGCGGTGGCTGACATCTCCGCGCACCGGCGAGACGCCCTCGCCGATCGGGCGGAACTGCCGCACGCCGCCCGGTTCGACTCGTGGAGCGCGTTGTTGGACCGGGCTGTCGAACTCGACCTCGGCGCCGTGATCGTCGCCCTTCCGGACACCGAGCACGTCGAGCCGGCGCTCCGTGCGGCGGGTCTGGGACTCCCGACCCTCCTGGAAAAGCCGGTCGCGGTGAGCATCGACGCTCTGCGAACCCTCACCGACGCCTCCACGGGGCTCGAAGGGCTCATCACCGTGGGACACGTCCTGCGCTACACGCCATTCTGGCGAACCGTCGCCGAGATCGTCAGCAGCGGGGCGATCGGCGCCCTGACGACGATCAACCTCGAGGAGAACATCGGGTTCTGGCACTTCGCGCATTCGTACGTCCGCGGCAACTGGCGCCGCTCCGACCTGTCCAGCCCCGTGGTCCTGGCCAAGACCGGCCACGACCTCGACCTCATCCGGTGGCTCGCCGGTGAGCCCCCGGAACGGATCTCGAGCCTGGGTAGCCTCTCCTACTTCCGTGAGGCGAACGCTCCGGCCGGCTCCCCGGCATACTGTCTCGACGGGTGTCCCGTGCAGGACGAGTGCCCCTTCTACGCGCCTCGCTACTACGCCGAGGCGCTGGCTGCCCGACGCGGCTGGCCGGTCGCCCTGCTCGGCCACGACACCTCGCTCGAGGGCAGGCTGATGGCGCTGCGTGACGGGCCTTACGGCCGCTGCGTCTTCCACAGTGACAACGACGTGCCGGACCACCAGCAGACGGTGCTGGGCTTCCCGTCCGGGCTCACGGCCACGCTGTCCATGTCGGCCCTGACCGGCGAGAACACCAGGACGGTTCACCTGACCGGCACCCGGGGTGAGCTGCGCGGACATCTGAGCAGCGGCCGCCTCGAGGTGGACCTGTTCTCGCCGCACGGCGCGCTGGGGCCACTTCCGTTTGCCGCGGTGACGCGGTCCTCGACCCGGTCGCCGATGGGTCACTGCGCGGTCGAGCTGCAGGTGCAGGCGTCTGAGGATGCGGAGGGCGACCACCGGGGCCATGACGGGGGAGACGCGGGGCTCATGTCCGCGTTCCTGGCCAACATCACCGCTGCGGCGGCGGGTGAGGTGCTGGGCACCGGGCTCTCCTCTGCCCTGGACAGCCACTGGATGGCCTTCGCCGCCGAGGAGTCCCGGCTCAGCGGCCGAACGGTGCAGTGGCCGACCAACCCCGGGGGGTAGGTCGCCCACTTCCCGCCCGTGCAGGTCGAGCGGTCAGATACCGCTGACCCCCCGCAGGACACCGTCCTGGAAGCCGATGACCAGCGTTGGTCCGGCGCGCCCGCCGACGAGCACCGGGGTCGAGAAGGTGTTCGCCCGGCTCACCTGGAGCAGGGGCTGCGCCGTGGCCGCCGCGAGGTCCAGACGGCTCAGCAGGCCCGCGGCGCCGACGTGCCAGGCCGTCCGGCCGTCCTCGGACAGCACCGGCCCGGCCTCGAAGGAGCGCGGTGCCACCGGGACGGTCCAACGGGTGGCGCCGGTCGCGGGGTCGGCCATGACGGCGTTTCCCCTTTCGTCGAAGAGCAGGATCCCGTATGCCGTGAGGACGGCCGGCGTGTAGATGTAGCTCCCGGGGCGCTGCCACCGGACCGCGCCGGTGGCCGGGTCGAGGGCCAGCGTGTTCGCCACGGTCGCCACCATGACCGACCCGTCGGGGAGCAGCTCGATGGTGTCGTTCCAGGGGCCGTAGATCATCCGCTGGTAGGGCGTCGTCTTGGTCGTCGTCGACACCGACCAGAGCTCGGCGCCGGTCCGGGCGTCGAACGCGCGGGCGTTCCCGTCACCGCCGCCGGCGAAGACACGGCTGCCGTCGCAGGCGACCCGCCCGGCGAAGAGCCCGTGGACGTCGCTCGACCAGAGCCTGCCCCCCCGGCCGTCCACACAGTGCAGACGGCCTCCCGCCGACGCGAAGACGCGGTTCTCGCCTCCCACCGAGGTCACGAGGGGGGTTGAGAGCACGGGCCCCTGCAGGTCCGTGGCCCACGCCACCGAGCCGTGCTTCGGGTCGAGCGCGTAGAGCCGGTGGTCTGCCGACGCGACGATGACGGTCTCCCCCATCAGCGCCGGCGCCCGGTGGACCGCGCCGACGGTGCGTCGCCACCTGGGGGTGACGGATCGGCCGTTCGCCGTGAATGCCTGGACCTGCCCGGCGGTCGTCGCGGCGACGAACCCCGACGGGGTCGCCAGCAGCCCACCCTGGACCGCTCCCCGTAAGGGGCGCGTCCACGACACCACGACGTCCGCGGTCGCCACGTCCACCTCGAGCGTCCGGTCGAAAGCCGCCCGTCCGTGCCGATGGCCCGGAGCTGGACCCGGTGCTCGCCCGGGGGGAGCGCCGCAGCGCTCAGCTGTCCTCGCCACGTACCGTCCGGTCCACTGCTCAACGGCATCC
>JBPCOG010000047.1:0-2052 GCA_051000455.1 Lapillicoccus sp.
ACCACGTCCCGCAGAGCGGTCACGGCGGAGAGGAGGTTGGTCAGGTCCGCGCCGGCGGCGACGCCTTGGGTCACCCGGGCATCCTGTCAAGTCCCGGACCACGGCTCAACTCGGGCACCGCTCGCCGGAACCCTCGCCGGCACCACCGGGTATGCCGTCCCCCTCCCGTCGGTCGGGTGCCGGCTCAGGCGAGCACGAAGTACCGCAGCCACAGGTAGGGGCCGGCCAGCAGGAGCGAGACCGCCGCCACCAGGGTCCCGTAGCGGGTGAACTCCCAAAAACTGATCGGGGTGCCGTTCCGGGCCGCCAGGCCGAGCGCCACGACGTTGGCGCTCGCCCCGACGGCGGTCGCGTTTCCGCCGAGGTCGGCACCGAGGGCGAGCGACCACCACAGCGCGCTGGTCTGCGGCCCAGGCGCCTCGGACTGGACGAGGTCGGACACGATGGGCGCCATCGTCGCCACGTAGGGGATGTTGTCGACGATCGCCGAGAGCACGCCCGAGACGACGAGCAGCGCCAGCACGGCCACCAACGGCTTGCCCGCCGTCGCGTCGGCCAGGGCCCGCGAGACCTGTCCGATGACGCCGGTCTTGACGAGGGCGCCGACCATCACGAACAGGCCCATGAAGAAGACCAGCGTCTCCCACTCGACGTCGGCGAGCGCCTCCTCCGTGGTGACCCTCGAGACCAGCACGAGCAGCCCCGCACCGAGCAACGCGACCACCGAGGGCTTGACGTGCAGCGCGCTGTGCAGGACGAAACCGACGAGAACCAGGGCGAGTACCACCATGCTCTGGACGAGCAGTGTCGTGTTCCGGATGGCCCTGCGCTCCGAGAGCGCCATCACCTCGGCGACCCGCGCCTCGTCGTAGCGGAAGGCGTCGCGGAACAGCAGGCGGCACATCCCGACGAATACCACCAGCAGCACCACGACGAAGGGGGCCAGGTTGACCAGGAAGTCGTTGAACGTCAGGCCCGAGCGACTGGCGATGATGATGTTCGGAGGATCCCCGATCAGGGTGGCCGTGCCCCCGATGTTGGACGCCAGCACCTCGGCGATGAGGAACGGGACGGGTGGGAGCCCGAGCCGGTCGCACACGAGGAAGGTGACCGGAGCGGTCAGCAACACGGCGGTGACGTTGTCCAGCGCGGCGGAAGCGAGCGCGGTGATGACGACGAAGAGCACCAGCATACGAAACGGCCTGCCCCGGGCCCGTTTGGCCGCGGAGATCGCCAGGAACTCGAACAGCCCGGTCTGCTTGATCACCCCGACGATGATCATCATGCCGAGCAGCAGGAACACGACGTTCCAGTCGATGCCGGCGTCCACCGAGTGGAAGGCGGTCTCGCCGTCGGTGAGGCCGAGCGCGAGCATCAGTGCCGCGCCGCCGAGTGCGGCGGCGACCCGATGCACCCGCTCGGTCGCGATGAGTACGTAGGCACCGACGAACACGAGCACCGACAGCACCTGGGTCAGGGTCATCCCGGTGGCCCCGGTGCCCCGAGGAGCATGTGCAGCAGGTGGGAGCTGGTGATGACGCCATGGACCACGTCGCCGTCGCTGACGACCAGCAGCGGGCTGTGCAGCCGGGCCATCGTCGCGGCGCACTCCATGACGGTCGCGTCCCCGGGGACCTGGGCGAGCTCGGAGCGGCGCTCCTTGGACGCCAGGAGCTCCCGCACCGGACGGCGGCGCAGCTTGTCCACGCACGCCTCGGCAGCGGACTGCTCTCCGAAGACCCGAGCCAGGGACGGGTCGTCCTGGACGTAGCCGGGGACGAGGAAGCGCAGCACCTGCGACCCCGGCAGGACGGTCACCGGATGGCCGGCCTCGTCGACGATCACCACGCCCGGGCGACGCTCCTCGGCCATCAGCCGCGCGACGTCGAGCGCGTCGTCGCTGAGCTGCACCAGCGGATAGTCCTCCGCGATGTCACGGGCCCGCATGACGACAGAGCGTACTTGCGCGCCCGGCACTTGCGCGCCCCCGGCAGTGTGCTGGTTCAGGACGTCGAAACGGTGTCCCTGGACATCACACGGTGCCCCCGGCAG
>JBPCOG010000289.1:0-3432 GCA_051000455.1 Lapillicoccus sp.
AGCATCGCGACGACGGCCTCGGGGATCATCGGCAGGTAGATCGCGACGGTGTCACCCTTGCCGACGCCGAGGTCGAGCAGTGCGTTGGCCGCCTTCTGCACCTGGGCGTGCAGCTCGGCGTAGGTGATGTCGCGGGTGTCGCCCTCCTGCTCCCCGACGAAGTGGATGGCGACCTTCTCGCCCTTGCCGTCCTCGACGTGGCGGTCCACGCAGTTGTATGCCGCGTTGAGCTCGCCGTCCGCGTACCACGTCGCGAAGGGCGCTTTGCTCCAGTCCAGGACCTCGGTGAAGTCCTTGCTCCAGGTCAGGTAGGTGCGCGCCTGCTCGGCCCAGAAGCCCTCGGGGTCCGCGTCGGCCGCGGCATACATCCCTGCCGTGCCGTTGGCCCGGCCGGCGAACTCCTCGCTGGGTGGGAAGCTCCGGTCCTCGCGGGACAGGTTCTCCAGGGTCTCGTTCGACACGTTGCGTCCTCCGGGGTCGGCTGCGGTGCTCTCGGAGGCTACTCAACCCTCCCGCACCGCATCGGACAAGGGGGACCGCTCCTCGCGGCCGACGGGCGGGCGGTCTGCGCGACGAGCGGCCCGGGCAACCCGTGCGGCCCGTGGTGTCGAATGACCTTCGTGGCCGACCGCACCTACCAGCTCGTCATCGCCGTGTGCCGGCTGCTCTTCCGCGCGCTCGGGCTGCGTTTCGACGTGCGCGGCGCGGAGCACGTCCCCGCCGCTGGTCCCGCGGTGCTCGCGGCAAACCACGTCAGCTTCCTCGACTTCATGTTCGTCGGCCTCGCGGGGACCCGCCGGGGCCGCTTCGTGCGCTTCCTCGCCATCGAGTGGGTCTTCCGGGTGCCCGGCGTCGGTGCCGCGATGCGGGCGATGGGGCACATCGCCGTGGACCGGGCGCACGGCGAGGTGGCGCTGCGCAACGCCGTTCACGCGGTCCGCGCCGGTGAGCTGGTCGGCGTCTTCCCCGAAGCGACGATCTCGCGTGCCTGGACCCTCAAGGAGTTCCGGCCCGGAGCCGCGGCACTCGCGATCCGGGAGCAGGTGCCGCTCGTGCCCGTCGTCGTCTGGGGCGGCCAGCGAGTGCTCACCGTGGACGGCCGGGTCAGCACCCGGCGGGGAAAGACGATCACGTTGCTCGTCGGCCAGCCGCTGCGGCCGCCCCCCACCGCCACCATCGAGGACGTCGGCGCGGACCTGCGCACCCGGCTGGACGCCCTCCTCGTGGAGGCGATGGACAGCTACCCCGACCGGCCGCGCAACAGCCGTGACCGGTGGTGGCTGCCCGCATCCCGGGGTGGATCCGCGCCCACCCCCGACGTCGTGGCACTGCTCGACGGCGAGGCCGTCCGGCGCGTCGACGCGCGCGCCGCCGCGCGGCGCCGCTGACGCCAGGACAAAGGGCATGCCGGGCGCGCGACCTGCGCGCCCGGCATACCCTCACTTCCTGCTCAGCGGGTCAGCGGACCGCGTCGAGGGCGTCGACGATGCCCTCCCCGTAGTAGCTGTTGTCGGCCGTGGTCCCGACGCAGGCGACCCCGCTCGAGCGGCCGGTGACGGTCTCCGGCGCGGCGCACGCGTGGTCGTCGGCCTCGGCGCGCAGCCGTTCGATCATCAGCGCCGGCGTCCAGGACGGGTGCGCCGACTTCATGAGGGCGAGGACCCCCGCGACGTGCGGCGACGCCATCGACGTGCCGCTGAACTTCGCGTACCCGCCGGGGACCGTGGAGAGCACCCGCCGTCCGGGGGCGGCGACGTCGATGACCCCGAGGCCCCGGTTGGAGAAGAAGGCCAGCGACGTGGTGATGGTGGTCGCGGACACCGTGACGACGCCGGGCAGCTCGGTCGGGATGTCCTTGCAGCCGTTGTTGATGACGCGCTGGATCGGCGTCGTGTCGTTCGGGCTGGCGTCATCCGTCGTCTTGTTGGCGAGGTCGTAGGTCGAGTTCCCCGCCGCGGCGGCGTGGACGACCCCCTGCTTCGTGGACCAGGAGACGGCTCGCTGGACGGCGGTCAGCACGGCGGCCTGGTCCGGCTGGTCGTCGCACCAGAACACCATCGGGTCGATGTAGTAGCTGTTGTTCGTCACGTCCATGTGCTTGAGGCCGGCCCACACGAAGCCGCAGATGGCGTACTCCGGGTAGATGAAGCCGTCGTCGTTGACGACCTTCACGGACGCGAGGCGCACGTTCGGCGCGACCCCGACGATGCCGATCCCGTTGCGCGCCGCGGCGATCGTGCCGGCGACGTGCGTGCCGTGCGAGGAGGTGGTGTTGCGCCACGCGTTCGCGGTCAGGTCCGGGCGACCGGCGTCGGTGCAGTTGACCGAGCTCGCGACGTCGACGTTGGCCTTGAGGTCGGGGTGGTCCCCGTCGATCCCGCTGTCGAGGACCCCGACGAGGACGCTGCGCGAGCCGTCGGTGACGCGGTGGGCCTGGTCCGCCTTGATCTGGACGTTGTCCCACTGCTCCGACTCGAGGGGGTCGGCGACGGCGCCCTCGTTGGTGGCGCCGCCCGAGGCGAGGTCACCGTTGAACTTCTTGGCGTGGTCCTTCTTGTAGCCGGACGCGCCCTTGCCCCAGGTGGCGCCCAGCGCGTCCGGGGTGCCCTCGGAGACGGCCGCCGTGCGGCTCGCGCCGATGGACTCGACGGCGTTGCCGCCGAACGCGACGACGTTGGACCGGAACGCTGCCCTGTCGGAGTGGGCGACGACGACGCCGATCTCGGGCCACGCCTGGATGACGACACCGCCGGCCTTGACGACGGCCTTCTCGACGAGCCGGGTCTGGCCGGGGTTGGCGACCTTGGCGTTGACCACATAGCTCATGAGGTAGCCGTCCGGTGTCGCCACCGGTACGGGTGTCGACGCCTGCGCGCTGTTCGGCGAAGCGACAGCGGTGCCGCCGAGGAGGGTCGTCGTGACGACGATGGCCGAGGCGATGGCCAGGCCGGCTCGGTGGCGGGCGATCTTGCGTGGCATGCGTGCTCCCAGGGGTAGGGCGGGATGGGGACCCTGCCTGACTCCGGGTGCGGCGCCGGCAGTCCCGACATCGTGGTCGGGACGGACCCCCCGTGGGGAGCTGGCGGCGCCTCGTGACCGAATCGTGACCTCTCTGGGGACCGTGGCGCGGGACGCCCCTGGCCGCCAGAGTGCGAGCACCCTCGACGACGGCGGCCAGGGGCGTCCGATGGTCGGACTCAGGCCGGAGCGGTGGTCACCAGTGGTGCGCGACGTCGATGACCACTCGGGTGGCCGACCCCGGACCGGCGAGGGTGAACACGCGGTACGGCAGCCGGGCCCGGACCCCGAGCCCGAGCGTGGTCTGGCCCTCGAAGCTGCCCGCCCAGGCCACCTGCCGGAAGGTCTGGTAGCCGGCCACGCCGACGACCTCGGCCCTGTTGGCGGGGACGAAGGTCGCCGAGCCGTTCGACG
>JBPCOG010000424.1:0-6794 GCA_051000455.1 Lapillicoccus sp.
GCACCAAGGCGTGGATCAGCCACGGACCGCACGCCGACTTTTTCCTGCTCTTCGCCCGTACGTCGCCCGACCCTAAGAGTGGCCTGTCGGCGTTCCACGTGCCGTTAGGCACCGGGGAGCAGAGTCCGTCGGGAACGCCTGGGGTGAGCTTCGGCGCGCCAGAGAAGAAGATGGGCATGACGGCGTCAACGACGACCCAGGTCATCTTCGATGACGTGCGGCTCCCGGTCGAGCTGCGCTTGGGGGAGGAGGGCCAGGGGATGTCGATCGCATTGTCGGCGCTGGACTCCGGTCGGCTTGGAATCGCCGCGTGTTCCACCGGTCTCGGCCAGGCGGCGCTCGACCTCGCGGCGGGGTACGCCACCCAGCGCAAGCAGTTCGGCCGGCCGATAGCTGAGTTTCAGGGGCTGCAGTTCGTGCTGGCTGACATGGCGGCCGCCGTCGAGGCGGCCCGGTCGACGTACCTCAATGCGGCCGGGCTGCGCGACGCCGGTCGGCCGTTCAGCCGGCAGGCGTCGATCGCGAAGCTTGTCGCCACCGACGCGGCGATGAAGGTGACAACCGACGCTGTGCAGGTGCTCGGTGGATATGGCTACACCAGGGACTTCCCCGCCGAACGCTACCTGCGCGAGGCGAAGGTGACCCAGATCTTCGAGGGCACCAACCAGATCCAGCGGCTCGTCATCTCCCGGCAGCTCCTGCTCCGCGGCTAGGGGTCAGCGCTCCGTGCAGATCAACCAGACCACAGTAGCCCTCGTGACCGGGGGCGCCTCGGGGCTCGGTGGCGCGACGGTGCGGCGCCTGCACGCCGACGGCGCCAGGGTCGTCATCGTCGACCTCGAGTCCTCCCTCGGCGCCTCGGTGGCGGACGACCTCGGCGAGCGCGCGTCCTTCGTCCCCGCCGACGTGCGTGACGAGGCGCAGGTGCAGGCGGCCGTCGACGCGGCCACCGCGGCCGGGGTGCTGCGCATCGTCGTCACCTGCGCGGGAATCGGCACTCCGGGCCGGGTCCTCGGCAGGAACGGCCCGCACCCGCTCGAGACGTTCGCTGAGGTCGTCGCCGTCAACCTCGTCGGCACCTTCAACGTGCTCCGCCTGGCAGCAGCCGCGATGCGCGACAACGACCCGCTGGATGGCGACCGCGGCGTCGTCGTCATGACGGCGAGCATCGCGGCGTTCGACGGGCAGATCGGGCAGGCTGCGTATGCCGCGAGCAAGGGTGGCGTGATCGGTCTCACCCTCACCTGCGCCCGGGACCTCGCCGACAGGCAGATCCGGGTGGTGACGGTGGCCCCGGGGACGTTCGAGACGCCGATGCTCGCCGGCCTGCCGGCCGAGGCGAGGTCCAGCCTCGAGCGCCAGGTGCCGCACCCCTCGCGTCTGGGAGACCCCACGGAGTACGCCAGCCTGGTGCGCCACATCGTCGACAACCCGATGCTCAACGGCGAGGTCATCCGGCTCGACGGGGCGCTGCGGATGCCTCCCCGCTGACCGGCTGGCGGGCTGGTTGCGACGAGCTTGCCGCCCCGCCCTCGTGGCCGTCCCGTCCGTGCCCGCCCCGCGCCGACCGACGGGACCGAACGCCGAGAAGGGACCGCAAACGGCCTGCGCGCCCGCTGGGTCCCGTCCGTACCCGCACCGGGGCCGACCGACGGGACCGAACGCCGAGAAGGGCGCCGCAACGGCCTACGCGCCCGCTGGGTCCCGTCCGTACGCGCAGCGGGGCCGACCGACCGGCGGCCCCTCAGACCGGCAGGCGGGAGCGCAGGGTCTGGATCGTGTCCGCCTCCTCCGCACGCTTGTCCTCCCGGTAGCGCTTGACCCGGGCGAACCGCAGCGCGATCCCGCCCGGGTAGCGGCTCGACTTCTGGACCCCGTCGATGGCGACCTCGACGACGACCACCGGCTCGACGAAGACCGCGGCCCTGGTCCGGCGCCGCTCGATCCGCGGGAACCGCTCGGTCTGCCAGCGCAGCAGCTCGTCGGTCAGTCCCTTGAACGTCTTGCCGACCATGACGAACGCCCCCGCCTCCCCGAACTCCCCCTCCGCGTCAAGCGCCCCGAGGTGCAGGTTCGAGAGCCAGCCGGCGCGACGGCCGGACCCCCACTCCGCCCCCAGCACAACGAGGTCGTACGTATGGACCGGTTTGACCTTCACCCAGGCGCGGCCGCGGCGCCCGGCGGCATACCGCGAGTCGACCGCCTTGACGACGATGCCCTCGTGCCCGGCCGCCAGGGCCTCCCCAGAGAGACGTTCGGCCACGGCGGGGTCGTCGGTGACGACACCGGGCACCCGGTGGTCGCCGGCCACCGCGGCAAGGACCCCGAGACGCTGCGCGAGGGGCCGGTCGATGAGGTCGACGCCGTCCGCGTGCAGCACGTCGAAGAACCAAGGGCGCAGGACCTGCGACCGGGGTCCCTCGGCGCCGAACCGGCTCATCGTGTCCTGGAACGGCCTCGGGCTGCCGTCCTCCTGCAGCGAGAGCGTCTCTCCGTCGAGGATGAGGTCCCCGCCCGGGAACCGCGTGACCACGTCGACGATCTCGGGCAGCCGGCGGGTCACGTCGGCCAGGCTGCGGGTGAAGACCCGCACCTGCCCATCTCGACGGTGCACCTGGATCCGGGCGCCGTCGAGCTTGAACTCCACCGAGGCGCGCCCCGTCATGGCCAGTGCGGCCCGCGGGTCGGGCGCCGTCGAGGCCAGCATCGGGAGCACCGGGACGAAGACCGCAAGGCCCACCGCCTCCAGGGCGCCAGGCTCCCCCCCGAGAGCGAGCCGGGCGGTCCCCCCGAGGTCCCCCGACAGCATCACCGCACGGCGCACCAGGTCACCGGGCAGACCGGCAGCCGCCGCGACCGCGTCGACGAGCACCCCCTCCAGGGCACCGGTGCGGACCTCACCGAGCAGGACGCGCCGGATGAAGTCCTGCTCGGTGGCCGTCGCCCGCCCGGTGAGCTCTCGGAGGGCTGCCGTCCGCCCCGCCGCCGAGCCCGTGCCGGACGTCGCGACGACCGTGTCGAGCAGCGCGTCGAAGTCGTGCACGCTCAACGAGGCCTCGGCCGCGGGCTCCGCCATCCCACCGGCCAGCCCGCGCCAGCCGATGCCGACGCGCCCCTGCCGGGCACGGCCCACGAGGAAGCCGGTCGCCGGCTCGACCTCCTCCGGGTCCAGCCGCCGCAGCAGCCCCGCGAGGGCCTCGACCTTCGCCAGCCGGGACCGCGTCCCGGCGACCACCGCCGCGGTCTCGACGACCTCGCGCAGCAGCATGGCGACCAGTGTGGCAGGGTGCCCTCGGCTGACAGGATTGGCGGATGCGGGTGACGTCACTGTGGGTCTACCCCGTCAAGTCCCTCGGCGGCGCCCCTGTCGAGGAGGCCGTGGTCGAGCCCTGGGGGCTGGCCGGGGACCGCCGCTGGGGACTCGTCGACCCCACCGGCGGGAAGGTCACGGCGCGCGAGGTCCACGGGCTGCTCGCCCTGCGGGCCGTGGCCGTGGGCGCGGAGACCATCCGGGTCACCGACCGGGACGGCGCCAGCATCCTCGTCGACGCGCCGGTGGGCGTCGACCCGGTGCCGGTGGCCCACAGCCGGCAGGGTCGGGCGACCCCCGCGGACGACGACGTCAACGAGTGGCTCAGCCGACGGGTCGGCGCCCCGGTCCGCCTCGTCTGGCAGCAGGACCCGACCATGCGCACGGTCGACCCCGAGCAGGGGGGTATGCCGGGTGAGCACCTCTCGCTGGCCGACGCCGGCCCCCTGCTGCTCACCAGCGAGAGCTCCCTCGCCCAGCTCAACGCCTGGGTGGCCGCCGGCGCGGACCAGCCCGACGTCGCCGGCATCGACCCCGGCGACCTCAGCGCCGGCGCGGACGAGAACCAGGACGCGACCCTGCACGGCGCGGCCCGGTCCCTTCCGCTCGCGATGCTGCGCTTCCGCCCCAACGTCGTCATCGACGGCGGACAGCCGTTCGGGGAGGACGAGTGGGAGCGCGTGCGGGTGGGTGACATTCACTTCCGCCGGAGCATGGTGTGCGACCGGTGCGTCATGACGACCATCGGACCCGGTCACGCTGGCCGGCGGGAAGGAACCGATCCGCACCCTCGCCCGGCACCGGCGCTGGGACGGCAGGACGTGGTTCGGCATCCGGCTGGTGCCCCTCGGCACCGGGACGATCCGCGTGGGGGACCTGGTCGGGGATGTCGGGGAGGGCGCCGGCGCACCCCGCGCGACCGGGCGTGCCACGCCTCCCGGACGTCGCTGAGCGTTGCGCTCGGCCTGTCACGGCGACACGCCGAAGTCCGCGGAAGTTCTTGGAAAATTCCCCGCTCAGCCCTTGCGCGGCCCGGTCCCGCTCGCGTAGACATCTCTTACGCACTTCCGCAAGGGAGAGCGGGTCGGACAGCAAACGAGGTCCTTCGCCGGAGGAGCAATCCACCGGACTCGCACGAGAGGGGCGAGGGGGCCAGGCGCGCTGACCGGCGTTCAGGAGCACTCTTGCCTGGGCAACCCGAGACCCGGCCAACTCATACTTGGCCGGGTCTCACCTTTTTGTACCCCCATTGCGCCCACACATGCGTAACCGACACGCGGCAGTGTGGTGAACGTCTGGTAACGCGCTCGCCGGGCCGGTACCGATGCGGGTCGCCGACCAGGGCGGTGCCGCCGACCAGGGCGGTGCCGCAGCGCCGTCCTGACGACGTCCGGGCACTACGATCGGGCCATGGCAGGGGGAGGGGCTCGGCGCTGGGTGCTGCTCGCGGTGTCCGCCACCATCGTGCTGTCCCTCGCGGCCGTCGTCGCGCTGGGGGGCTTCCGGCAGGCCGCCCACTACCTGCCACCGCACCAGCTCGGGGAGCGGGTGGAGCTCGGCCGGTTCGCCATCACCGTCCACGACGTGGCCCTCGTCAACCACGACGAGCGTGGGAACCCGATGGGGCAGCCGAACTCGTTCGGCGGGCCCGGACCCAAGGCCGTGGTGCTCGTCAGGGCCACGGTCGAGATGCTCGACGACAAGGCGGGACGCTTCCTCCTCCAGTCCGGCCTCATCGTCGTGCGGGCCGGGGAGCGGAGCAAGGACGACCTCAAGGTCGCGACCGGCTGGGGTCTGGCCAACGACCTGCAGCCGGGCCTCCCGGTGGACGCGACATTCGCCTTCAACGCCCCCGACCCGCCGCCGGCCACCGTCCGGGTGCTCCTCGGCGAGCAGGCGTACGAGTGGAGCAACCTCATCAACCCCGGGCCGGAGTGGTCGAGCATCGCGATCCCGGCCAGAGAGCTGCCCGACCTGCGGATCAAGGACGAGACCTTCCCGATCGTTCCGACGGCCACTCCCACCGTCGCCAAGACCACCCCGACGGTCGCGAAGACCACCCCGACGGTCGCGAAGACCACCCCGGTGGTCACGAAGACCACCCCGTGAAGGCGCGCCCGGGCTGGCTCTACGCCCTGACCCTCGCCGCCCTGCTGGGCGTGCTGCTCCTCATCCCCGAGGACACCTGTGGCGCCTCGACGAGCGGGGCCTGCGTGCTCACCTCCGCGGACCCCTTCCCGGCGAGAGTGCCGGTCGGGGAGCAGGCCAGCCTCCGACTCGGCACGGCGAAGGTCACCGCCGTCGCCGCAGCCCCGCACGTGGTGGTCGAGGGCCCGGGGCGCCCCGCGGACCACACCTCCACGGGCACGGTCATCCTCGTCGGCGTCGAGGCCTCGTCGGCGGACCGCCCCCGGTTCCTCCGCGGGACCCTGTACTCGGGCGCCAGGCAGTACAGCACGGTGTCGTTCGGCAGCGTCAACATGTCGCTCGCCGCAGGGATTCCCTCCCCAGTGCCGCTCATCTTCGAGCTGCCCAATGAGGCCGTCACCGACGCCATGAGGGTGCGGCTCTACTTCACCGAGGACGACGCCGCCGAGGTCGCGCTCGGGAGGGTTCCCCGCCAGGACACGGTGCGGTGGGTGACCAAGTGACACCGCCGGAACCACCGACACCACCGACACCACCGCCGTTGTCGGCGCCGCAGGCACCGTCGCAACCACGGCGCGGGATGGACATCTGGGTGCTGCTCCCCATCGCTGCCCTGGTGGCGGCCCTGCTCGCAGCGGCGCTCATCGTCAGGGGGGAGTGGCGCTCCGCCACGGAGCACAGCCCGGAGAACGCCCACCCCGTGCCGATCGGCACCTGGATGCGCATGAACGTCGGCGACAGCAAGCGCGCCGTGTCGGCCGAGGTGCGGGTGGTCTCGATCAGGACGTACCCGCAGCTGACCCAGACCCGACGGAGCGGCGTCACCGCCAAGGAGGGGGCCAAGTACGCCGTGGTCCTCATCGAGTGCCGCTGCCCCGCCGGCAACGACGACCTCTACCCGCCGCCGTCGCTCGTCGTGGACCAGATCGGGCGACGGTGGGACACCGAGACGCCGTTCGAGGACTACGTCGAGCTCGGCCCGGTGACCGGCAGTGCCCGATCGGGCAACGGACCCCGGGATGGCACCACGACGTGGGCCAAGACGGCCGCCGTCGCAGCCGACGCCGCCGGCCTGAAGGCCGTCCTCGACCGGCACGACGGCAACTACCTGTACGGCGAGTAGCGCCTGTCGGTCTGCAGCCGCAGCACGACCGCGAAGCAGGCAGCCAGGAAGCAGACGCGCACCGGCACGGCCACCGCGTCGAGCACGCTGGTCACCGTGTCGTAGAAGGCCTGACCGCCGTCACCGGCGGGGTCGATGGTGTTGAGCACCCCCCACCGGAACCAGCCCATCGCGAACATCAGCGCGGCATACAGGACCGCGATGGTGAGCAGC
>JBPCOG010000439.1:0-2289 GCA_051000455.1 Lapillicoccus sp.
CCGGTGACCGCCATCTCCAGGGTCCGCGGGATGGGCGTCGCCGACATGGCCAGCACGTCGACGGCTGTCCGGAGCCTCTTCAGCTGTTCCTTGTGCTCGACCCCGAACCGCTGCTCCTCGTCGACGACGACGAGGCCGAGGTCCTTGAAGCCGACGTCGTTGCTCAGCAGCCGGTGGGTGCCGATGACGACGTCGACCCTGCCGTCGGCGAGACCGGCGAGGACCTCCCTGGCCTCCCGGTCGCTCTGGAAGCGGCTGAGCGCCCGCACCGTCACCGGGAACTGGGCGTAGCGCTCCGAGAAGGTCTGGCAGTGCTGGGTCACCAGCAACGTGGTCGGCACGAGCACCGCCACCTGCTTGCCGTCCTGGACGGCCTTGAAGGCGGCCCGCACCGCGATCTCGGTCTTGCCGTAGCCGACGTCGCCACAGATGAGTCGGTCCATCGGGACCTCCTTCTCCATGTCGGCCTTGACCTCGTCGATGCTGGAGAGCTGGTCGGGCGTCTCGACGTACGCGAAGGCGTCCTCGAGCTCGTGCTGCCACGGCGTGTCCGGGCTGAACGCGTGCCCCCTGGTTGCCATCCGGGCGCTGTAGAGGCGGATCAGGTCGGCGGCGATCTGTCTCACGTAGCGCCTGGCGCGGGACTTGGTCCTGTGCCAGTCCGACCCGCCGAGCTTGTTCAGGGCCGGCGCCTCGCCACCGGAGTACCTGGAGACCTGGTCCAGCTGGTCGGTCGGCACGTAGAGGCGGTCGCCCGGCTGGCCCCTCTTGCTCGGGGCGTACTCGATGACGAGGTACTCGCGGGTGGCGCCCCCGACGGTGCGCTGCACCATCTCGACGAATCGCCCGACGCCGTGCTGCTCGTGCACGACGTGGTCGGCCGGACGCAGCTGCAGGGGGTCCACCTGGTTGCGCCGGCGTGACGGCATCCGCCGCATGTCCTTGGTCGAGCTGCCCTGTCCGGGCTGGCCGGTGAGGTCGCTCTCCGTGACGACGGCAAGGCGAAGGCCCTCGTCAACGAAGCCGCGGCCGAGTGAGCCGGTGGTCACGTGGACGACCCCGGGCGCGATGACCCCGTCCAACGGAGCGAGGCTGGCCGGGACGTCGTGCTCTCCGAGGACCTCGTTGACCCGCTCGGCCAGCCCGTGACCGTCGGTGACGACGACGACGCGCCACTGCGCGCCGGCCCAGTCGCGCAGCTGCGCGACGGCCGCCTCGGTGTCACCCCGGAACGGCTCGACGTCACCCGTGCCGAGGTTGACCCGCTGCCCGTCCCGCACTTCGTCGTCGTCCACCAGCTCGTCGAGCTGCTCGTCGCTCGCGAACGTGCTCAGACCCCACCAGGGATGGCCATGCGCCAGGGCGTGGGTCCGCACCTGCGCCAGGGACCAGTAGGAGGCCGTGCCGAAGAGCCCCTGCAGGTCCACCGGGACCGCGTTGCCCGCCGCGGCGTTGAACCAGCTTGCCTCGAGGAACTCCTCACTCGTGGCGACGAGGTCGTGGGCGCGGGTGCGGATGCGCTCGGGGTCGGACAGCACGACCGCGGTGCCCTCGGGCAGGACGTCGAGCACCGACTCCATCCCGTCGACCAGGGCGGGCGCGAGGGACTCCATGCCCTCCACGGCGATCCCCTCGGCCACCTTGGCGAGCATGTCGGCGACACCGGGCAGCTCCCCGGCAAGCCGGCGCGCGCGCTCGCGAACCGTGTCGGTGAGCAGCACCTCCCGGCAGGGGGGCGCCCAGAGGCCGTGGTCGGCGGTATCCAGGCTGCGCTGGTCGGCCACCTTGAACCAACGGATCTCCTCGACGGTGTCCCCCCAGAACTCGACCCGCACGGGGTGCTCCTCGGTCGGCGGGAAGACGTCGAGGATGCCACCGCGGACCGCGAAGTCACCGCGCCGCTCGACGAGGTCGGTCCGTGTGTATGCCGCCGCCGCGAGTGCCTCGACGACGTCGCCGAGGGCGACCTCGTCGCCGGCCCGCAGCCTGACCGGCACAAGGTCCGCGAGGCCGGTGGCGACGGGCTGCAGCAGCGCGCGCACCGGGGCGACGACGACGGCCAGCGGCCCGTATGCCGGGTCCGCCGGGTCCGGGTGACGGAGACGACGCAGCACGGCGAGGCGCCGTCCCACCGTGTCGCTGCGCGGGCTCAGGCGCTCGTGGGGAAGCGTCTCCCAGCTCGGGAACGTCGCGACGCTCTCGGGGGGAAGGAAGCAGTGCAGCGCGGCCACGAGGTCCTCGGCCTCCCGGGTGGTCGCCGTCACGACCAGCACGGGGCTTCGTGGCCCA
>JBPCOG010000150.1:0-13096 GCA_051000455.1 Lapillicoccus sp.
CTGCACGTGCGCGTCGACGAGCGGACGGCCGGCTTCCTCGCCCTCGGGCTGAGCATCGGCTCCCGTCGCCCGGTGGCCGTCGTCACGACGTCCGGGACCGCCGTCGGCAACCTGCTCCCGTCGGTGATGGAGGCGCACCACAGCGGCAGGCAGGTCGTCGTCGTGTCTGCGGACCGGCCGGCGTCGCTGCGCGGGACGGGGGCGAACCAGACGACCGAGCAGGCGGGGATCTTCGGGACGTTCGCCGTGTGCCACGACCTCGGCGTCGCGTGCGACGACTCCCTCCTCGAGGCGGCCGTCCGCCGGGCCTGCGAGCGGTCCGGTCCGACCCACCTCAACGTCCAGCTCGCCGCTCCGTTGCTGCCGGCGGACGAGCCGTGGTGGCCGGGTGTCACCCGAATCGCCGTGGCCGGACCAGAGCCGCTGCCCGCCGGACCAGAGCCCCTGCCGGCCGGACCTGAGACACCGGTTGCTGGACCTGAGCCGCTGCCGGCCGAACCGGAGGTCCTGCCGCGCGGCGCCCGTACCGTGGTCGTCGCGGGCGACGGCAGCGGTCCGGGCGCCCGGCTGCTCGCCGAGCGCGCCGGCTGGCCGCTGCTCGCGGAGCCAACCTCCGGCTCGCGGGTCGGAGCCAACGCAGTGCGTACCTACCGGCTGCTCCTCGGGACGGGGCTCGGCGAGCAGGTCGAGCGCGTCGTCGTCATGGGACACCCGACCCTGTCCCGCCCGGTGACCGCCCTCGTCTCCCGACCCGACGTCGAGGTCCTCGCGGTGCCCGGTCCGGGAGGGGTGGTGACGGATCCCGCCCGGGTCGCGCGGCACCTGGACGCGGCGCCGTCGGTCGCACCGGGCGACCCGCCGGCCGCCGACCGGGACCGGCTGGGAGCCTGGCGGCGCGCGGATGCCGAGCTCGGCGCCCGGCTCGACGCTCTCGTCGACGCCCTGCCCGAGCTGGACCCGCTGCAGGCGGCGCGCGAGGTCGCCGCGGCCGTCACGGCCCGCGCCACCCTCGTCGCCGGGTCGTCCAGCCCGGTCCGCGACCTCGACCTCATGATGCGTCCCTACCCCCCGCACGAGCACCGGTTCGTCGTCGGCAACCGCGGGCTGTCCGGCATCGACGGGACCGTGTCGACGGCGCTCGGGGTCGCCCTCGGCCGCCGGGGGGCCTCCCACTCGCTCGCCCTGATGGGCGACCTCACCCTCCTGCACGACGCGAACGGCCTCATCCTCGGGCCGGACGAGCCGCGGCCCGACCTGACCATCGTCGTCGTCAACGATGACGGCGGGTCCATCTTCGCGACCCTCGAGCAGGGTGCGGCGCCGTATGCCGCGGGGTTCGAGCGCGTCTTCGGCACGCCGCACCGGGTGGACCTCGCCGCGCTGTGCGCGGCCAGCCACACGCCATACACCCTGGTGTCGAGTGCGGCGCAGCTGGGTCGGGAGCTGGGGCGGCGACCCCGTGGGGTGCGCGTCGTCGAGGCCCGCGTCAGCCGGGCCGACCGGCGCGGCACGGCCGCCGCCGTCTCCGAGCTGGTGAGGGGGCTGACGTGACCACCCAGGACAGCAGCATCGCCCGCTCCAGCATGGCGATGGCGGGCGGCACCATCACGTCCCGGCTGCTCGGGTTCGTCCGCCAGTTCCTCATCGTCGCGGCGATCGGGCAGGGCCTGACCGGCGAGGCCTTCACCGCGGCGAACACGCTGCCCAACGTCATCTTCATGCTCATCGCCGGTGGCGTGCTCAACTCGGTCCTCGTCCCGCAGCTCGTCAGGGCCGCGGGGAACCCCGACGGCGGCAAGGAGTTCACCGACCGGATCCTCACGGTCGCCGGCAGCGGCATCCTCGCGGTCGCCCTCGTCAGCACCGCCGCCTCCCCCCTGCTCGTCCGCCTCGTCAGCCGGCTCGACGACGACGCCATCGCCCTCGCGACGATGTTCGCGTTCATCACGCTGCCCCAGATCTTCTTCTACGGGATGTACGCGCTGCTCGGCCAGGTCCTCAACGCCCGTGGGCAGTTCGCGGCCTTCGGCTGGTCGCCGGCGCTCGCCAACGTCGTCGGCATCGCCGGCCTGCTCGCCTTCATGGCGATGTTCCCCCGCAACGCCCCGGTCACCTCCTGGACGACCTCGATGGTGTGGTGGTTCGCCGGCAGCGCCACGCTGGGAATCGCCGCCCAGGCCGTCTTCCTGCTCATCCCGCTGCGCCGCCGAGGCTTCCGCTTCACGCCCCGGTGGGGGCTGCGCGGGGTCGGGCTCGGTGCGGCGTCGCGCCTGGCCCGGTGGGCGTTCGGCGCGCTGGTCGTCTCCCAGCTCGGCTACGTCGTCGCGTCGAACGTCATGACCCACTCCTCGGCCCAGCAGGAGCAGCTCGGGCGCTTCATCCCCGGCATCGCGGTCTACTCCTACGCCCTGCTCGTGTTCACGATGCCGCACTCGTTCGTCGCGCTGTCGGTCATCACGGCGATGTACCCGCGGATCTCCCGGGCCGCCCACGCCGGCGACCATGCCGCCCTGCGCCGGGACTACCGGCGCGGTCTCACCGGGCCGACCGCCCTCACCCTGCCGGCCTCCTTCGCCCTGCTGGTCCTCGCCCTGCCCGTCGCGCAGCTGCTCGTCAGCAGGCCCGAGGAGGTCGGACCCACCGCGCACGTCATTGCGGCGATGGCGCTCGGCATCGTGCCGTTCGGGGTCGACGTGCTCAACCAGCGCTTCTTCTACGCCCACGAGGACGGGCGGATGGCGCTGCTCGAGCAGGTCGTCCTCACCGGGTCCGCGACGCTCATCAACCTCACGGCGCTGTGGTTCGCGCCCGACCTGACGGTGGTGATCGTGGCGGGGGGCATCGTGGCCAGCAACGTCGTCAGCTCGCTCTTCGGGATGTGGTTCATCCGGCGCCGGATCGGCCGGATCGGCGGCGGGGACGTCCTTCGCGGCTATGTCCGGATGGGCGTCGCGGCGGGCGCGTCGGCGGGCGCAGCCTGGGCGGCCAGCCTCGCCCTGGGCGGCGTCCTCGGCGGACGGTCCGGGGCGCTGGCCGTCCTCGCGGTCAGCGGTCTCGTCTTTGGGGTCGGGTACCTCGCCCTCGCCCGCCTGCTCAACATCCGCGAGGTGTGGGAGGCGCTGCGGCCGGTCACGAGCCGGGTGGGCAGGCTCACGCGTCGCGGGGCGTGACCCCCGGTTGCCCACGCAGCGGCCACGTCTCCCGCTGGGGCTCGGGCGCCGGCCACCCGGAGGTCGCCTGCCCGGAGATGTCTCGCGCCTGCGCCACGAGCTGGGCGTTGGACTCGGCCCGGCGCCCGAGCTCGTCGACCAGGGTGTCCTCCAGCCCGATCCGGACGCCGTAGCCGCGGCGCTGGGCCCAGCGTAGGACCGGCCACGCCCACGCCTGCTCCCCGTGCACGAGGACCGGTGCCGGCTGCATGCCCAGCGCGGCCAGGACCCGCTCGGCCGCCCAGACGCCCTCGCTGCCCGGGGTGCGGCCCGGGAAGACCTCGACGAGCACCCGCTCGACCTGCCACGGCCACTGGGTGCCGACGAACACCGATGCGGCGCGGGGCGTCCAGATCCCCGCCTCGACCCCGATCCCCCTGCTGCGCAGCACGCCGGCCACCTCGGCGGCCCCGCTCTCGTGCCAGTTGACGCTGGCGAAGTCGGGGCCACCGTCCTCCGGCGCGGTCCACCCCCGGACCAGCGCAAGCCGCTCGGGCACCACCGGACAGATCCCCTCGTGGGTGCTGACCCCCACCCGGATGAGCGGGACGGCCGCCTTGATGGCCCGCACCGTCTCGTTGACCCGTTGCGCATCGAGCGTCTGGCGGCCGAGCGTGTCGCGTGGGTGGACGTGCACCGCGGTGGCGCCCGCATCGACCGCAGCGCGGGCGGCACGGGCCAGCTCCTCGGGGCTGAGGGGCACGCCGTCGCGCGGCGGCCGCGCGCCGTTCAGGCAGGCCTTGAGCATGGCCAATTGTCAACCGCTCCCGTCCGGCGTGCGCGTGCGGGTCACCGGCGGACCCCCGGGCGCCGCTCCCGCCGCGCTCCGGGTCCGGGCGGGCAGCGGGCACTGGGACATCTTCTCGGCACTGGTCACCCCACCTGGCCCCCGGCACCCGCCGCGAGCAGCCCGTGGCACCGGATCACCCTCTCGCGCCACCACCGGGTGCGCTCCGGGCCGGCAGCGAGCTCGCCGAGCAGGCCCTCGTCGACAGCGGCCGCGGCCACCGGGATCGACCCGCCGGACGGCACGAGGGACGGCCGGGCGACGTCGCCGGCCAGCAGCTCGACCGTGCCGAGGCCGCAGGCGAAGGGCAGGTCAGGCAGTGCGGCCGCCAGTGCGGCACCCCCGGCGATCCCCACTGAGGTGTCGAGCGCCGACGAGACGACCGCGGGCAGGCCGCACTCCGCCGCGACCGCGAGCGCCGGCCGCACGCCGCCGAGCGGCGCCACCTTGACGACGACGATGTCGGCCGCCCTCGCGCGGGCGACGCGCAGCGGGTCCTCGGCCCTGCGGATGGACTCGTCCGCGGCGATGGGAACGTCGATCCCGTTGCGCGCCAATGCGACCCGCAGACGGGCGAGCTCCTCGACGGTGGCACACGGCTGCTCGGCATACTCCAGCCGGTATGCCGCGAGCGCCCCGATCGCGTCCCTCGCCTGGCGCAGGTCCCAGCCGCCGTTGGCATCGACCCTGACCCGGGCCGCTGGTCCCATCGCCTCGCGGACCGCCGCCACCCGGGCCAGGTCGTCACCGAGTGACTGGCCCGGCTCGGCGACCTTGACCTTGGCGGTCGTGCAGCCGTCGTACCGGGCGAGGACTCGCTGGACCTGGTCGGGGGCAACGGCGGGGACCGTCGCGTTGACCGGGATGCGGTGCCGCAGCGGCTCCGGCCAGCCGACCCAGGCCGCCTCGAGCGCCGAGGCGAGCCACCGGGACGCCTCCGGGGCTCCGTACTCGAGGAACGGCGAGAACTCGCCCCAGCCGGCCGGACCCCGCAGGAGCGCGGCCTCCCGGTGCTCGACGCCCCGGAAACGCACCCGCATGGGGATGCTGACCACCCGAAGGCCCTCCAGCAGGTCCCCGAGCGGGGGCAACGCCATGAGCGTCCTACCGGTCGCGCGGACGCAGGACGCAGAACTCGTTGCCCTCGGGGTCCGCGAGCACGACCCAGCTCACGTCGTCCGGCTGCCCGACGTCGACCCGCGTCGCGCCGCGGGCGACGAGCCGCTCGACCGCCGCGGACTGGTCGTCGTCGACGTAGGGCGCCAGGTCGATGTGCAACCGGTTCTTGACAACCTTGCCCTCGGGCACCGGGACGAAGACCATCCCGGGCGGCTGGGACGCCCACCGGTCGGCGGGGACCGGCTCCACGGACACGTCCGGCCGGATGACGGCGACCTCGTGCTCGTCCTCGTAGACGATCCGCCAGTCGAGGGTGTCCGCCCACCACCGCGCCTGGGCGGCGATGTCCTGGCAGTCGACGACGACCGTGTACCACCTCAGCGACAACTCTCTGGTCCTCTCGTTGGTCCACATTCCGTTCTGAACACTAGCCCCGGCAGATACCACCTAGCCTGTCCCGACGTGAGGCGTCGCGACCCGGCGTCCTCGTCTAAGCCGGCAACGACACCTGGCGTATGCCGTGCTGGAGCGCAGCGCTGCGGGCGCCGCGTCGCCCTACCGGTCCCGGACCGGCAGGCGGCTCGCGTGGCTCGTCGGAGACGCCGTGCCGTTCACCGGGGAGGACGCCAGCGCCTCGCCGGAACCGCCGCGGGACTTCTTCGCCCGGTAGCCTCGCCCGGTGACCGACGAGAGACGTGTGTCCGAGACCTTCGATCCGATGGCCTGGCGGGTCGTCGACGGGCTCGACCTCAGCGACATCACCTACCACCGGGCGGTCGGGTCGGGACCGGCGGCGGGCGTCGTGAGGATCGCCTTCAACCGGCCCGAGGTGCGCAACGCGTTCCGGCCGCAGACGGTCGACGAGCTCTACCGCTGCCTCGACCACGCCCGCAGGACGCCTGACGTCGGCGCCGTCCTGCTCACCGGCAACGGGCCCTCCCCGAAGGACGGCGGCTGGGCGTTCTGCTCCGGAGGGGACCAGCGCATCCGCGGGCGCTCGGGCTACCAGTACGCCGGAGGTGAGACGTCCGACACGGTCGACGCGGCGCGGGTCGCAGCCGAGGGCGGCCGGCTGCACATCCTCGAGGTGCAGCGGCTCATCCGCACGATGCCCAAGGTCGTCGTCGCGGTGGTCAACGGCTGGGCTGCCGGCGGCGGGCACTCCCTGCACGTCGTCTGCGACCTGACGATCGCGTCTCGGGAGCACGCGAGGTTCAAGCAGACGGACGCGGACGTGGGCTCCTTCGACGCGGGGTACGGCTCCGCGTACCTCGCCCGGCAGGTCGGGCAGAAGCGGGCCCGCGAGATCTTCTTCCTGGGCCGCACATACTCGGCCGAGCAGATGCAGCAGATGGGCGCGGTCAACATCGTCGCCGACCACGCGGACCTCGAGGCGACGGCGCTGCAGGTCGCCCGCGAGGTCAACGGCAAGTCCCCAACTGCCCAGCGGATGCTCAAGTTCGCCTTCAACCTCGTCGACGACGGCCTGATGGGCCAGCAGGTCTTCGCCGGCGAGGCGACCCGGCTGGCCTACATGACCGACGAGGCCGTCGAGGGCCGCGACGCCTTCCTCGACAAGCGGCCGCCGGACTGGTCGGCCTTTCCCTGGTACTTCTGATCTGGTGCCTTTGCGGAGGTCTCGCAGGTCTCGCAGGTTGAGGGCGGGTGCCTGCTGGACGCCGCACAATGGCTCCCCAGCAGGCACCCGTCACGGGGATGTGGCCGGCGTCGACGTCCGCGAGGTCCGGTTAGCGAGAACGTCTCGCCGCATGGCCAGGCGTGGCATGCCGCCGGCGGTGGCGTCGGTCGTGCCGACGACTCGGAACCCGGCTCGGTCGAACATCGCCTTCGTTCCGACGAACGCCATCGTCGTGTCCATCCGGCCAGGCGGGTCGACGGGGTATGCCTCCACCGCGGGCGCGCCGTGCGCCGCCGCGTACGCGACCGCCCCTTCCAGCAGTGGTGCCGTCACACCGCCTCTGCGATGCCCCGGGCGGACGATGACGCACACGATGCTCCAAACCGGCAGGTCGTCAACGGGACGGATCAGCCGCGAGCGGGCCAGACGGGTGATCTCGGCGCGAGGACCGATGTTGCACCATGCCACCGGTTCGCCGTCGAGGTAGGTCACCACCCCCGGCGGAAAGGCGCGCTCGCAGAGGCGTCGCATGGCCGCCTCTCGGCTTCCGCCGCCGAGCTGCTCGATCTCGGCTGACTGCAGCCGGTGGGACAGGCACCAGCAGTGATTGGTGCGGCGGGTGCGGTTGACGACGTCAGCGAAGTCCTCGAAGCGGTCCGGTGTCACCGGATGCGTCTCCCACCGCATCGCCTCAGCCAATCACGTGCCGCGGTCGATCGACGCCGAGGGTGTCCCGCAGGACGCGTCCACCACCGGCCGCGCCGAGGAGGTTGTGGCCCCGAACATCGCGGCTATGGGCACGACCGCTTCCGGTGTCTCCGAAGGCGCAGTGACCTAGAGGACCTGTTGGCCCTCGATCGCCCTCACGTTCCAGGTCACGAAGGAGCAGCAGGACTGCTCGGCAGCGGCCAGAGAGGCAAGCTCTTCCGCGACCCCCGGCTCCGCTCGGTAGCGGACCTCAAGCCGGCCGCTGCGCAGAGACGGGACGGGAGCCGCCCGCTGCTCGAGCTGCTGCCAGCGCCGTAGCCTCGCCGGAGCGTCCGCCGGTCCGAGCGCGCAGGCCACGGGGCAGGGCGTTGCGCTCGGCGCGGTCACCAGAGTCACCCAACCCACGAGTGAAGCATGTGGCGCCGACCGCCAAGCCGTTCCCAGTCGCTGATCCCTCTGTGGCGACCCAGGTTGGTCTGTTGACCACCAGGGCAGCCGGGTCAGGCGATGCTCGCGCTCGTGAGCCGGGGTCGGCTCGTCGGCGTACCCTGACGACATGTCGCTGAGCGCATCGCAGTTCTACGAGGCGGGGATGTCCCTGCCCCCTGCGGTGCGTAAGGACGTGGCGCTGGGGCTCCTCGAGTCGGTCGGGTCGGATGAGGCTCTTGGTGGGGCGGCCGAGGAGTGGCTGCACACTGAGGCCGCGGCGGCGTACGACGCGCTGAAGGCCAACCCGTCGCGGGCGATCCCGACCGAGACTGTGCGGACTCGTTTCGAGTCCAAGTGGGCAGCCCGCTCATGACGGGCCGGATCAACTAAACCCCCGAAGCCGATAAGGCGATCCTCGACCATATCGACGGCATCCTGGTGTTCCCGCTCGCCGGTCGAGCGCGCGACGACGTCCGGCCGGGCATGCGGACGAGCACCTTCAAGAAGAAGACCCTCGTCACCTACGAGGTGGATGAGTCGTCCGGTGAGCTCGTGGTCAACATCCTCGGTGTCTTCCACGGTGGCCAGGACTGGGAGGCCGCGCTCGGCGAAGACCAGGGGCGATCCGCAGACGGGCCGATAATGCGTTCGTGCTGGCAAATGCGTGGCAATACGACCGTCGGCTGACGGCCACGGTCACCATCGCGAGTTCCCAGGCCAGCCGCTGAGCGCGCGCCGCCCTTCCATTGGTACTTCTGAGGCGTACTTCCGAGGCACACCCCCGCCCAACCGGTGCCGTCGCCCCGGCCGGGTCGCCGGGGGGTCGACCGGGCACACTTGGGACATGACCGAGATGCGCGAGGACGCGACCGACTCCGACTACCGCACCGAGCGCGACACCATGGGCGAGGTGCGGGTGCCGAGGGACGCGCTGTGGCAGGCGCAGACCCAGCGAGCCGTCGAGAACTTCCCGATCTCCGGCCAGCCCATCGACTCCGCGCTCGTCGCCGCCCTCGGCCACATCAAGGGCGCGGCCGCCCGCGCCAACGCCGACCTCGGGGTGCTGGACGCCGCGATCGCGGAGGCGGTCCGCGGCGCGGCTGCCCAGGTGGCGGGCGGACGACACGACCGCGAGTTCCCGATCGACGTCTTCCAGACCGGGTCCGGCACGTCGAGCAACATGAACGCCAACGAGGTCATCGCCACCCTCGCCGCGGCGGCACTCGGCGCCCGCGTGCACCCCAACGACCACGTCAACGCGTCCCAGTCGAGCAACGACGTCTTCCCCACCGCGATCCACCTCGCCGCGACCGCCGCGCTGGTCAACGACCTGACCCCCGCCCTGACCCGCCTCGCCGAGTCCTTCGAGCACAAGTCGGAGGAGCTCGCCGACGTCGTCAAGGCCGGGCGGACCCACCTGATGGACGCCACGCCGGTCACCCTCGGGCAGGAGCTCGGCGGGTATGCCGCCCAGCTGCGGTATGCCGTCGAGCGCGTCCGGGCGGTCCTGCCCCGGGTCGCCGAGCTGCCGCTCGGCGGCACCGCCGTCGGGACCGGCATCAACACCCCGCCGGGCTTCGCGGCGAAGGTCATCGACATCCTGCGCGCCGACACCGGGCTGCCGCTGACCGAGGCCCGCAACCACTTCGAGGCCCAGGGCTCGCGGGACGGGCTCGTCGAGGCCTCCGGGGCGCTGCGGACCATTGCCGTCAGCCTCATCAAGATCGCCAACGACCTGCGCTGGATGGGCTCCGGGCCGCGGGCCGGACTCGGGGAGATCGCGATCCCCGACCTGCAGCCCGGCTCGTCGATCATGCCCGGCAAGGTCAACCCGGTCATCTGCGAGGCCACGGTCATGGCCGGCGCCCAGGTGATCGGCAACGACGCGTGCATCGGGTTCGCGGGTGCCAGCGGGAACTTCGAGCTCAACGTCATGATGCCGGTGATGGCCCGCAACCTGCTCGAGTCGATCCGGCTGCTCGCGGCGACGAGCCGGCTGCTCGCCGACCGGTGCGTGGACGGCATACAGGCCAACGTGGAGCACTGCCGCACCCTGGCCGAGTCCTCGCCGGCGATCGTCACGCCGCTGAACCGCTACCTCGGCTACGAGAACGCGGCCGCCGTCGCGAAGCGGGCCCTCAGGGAGGGCAGGACCATCCGGGAGGTCGTCATCGCCGAGGGCTTCGTCGAGCAGGGCCGGCTGACCGAGGAGCAGCTCGACGCGGCGGTCGACGTCCTGGCCATGACCCGCCGGCCCTGACCGCCCCGGCCCACCCACCACCTCCCGTCCCCGCATGCGTCCCCTCCCCGTCCCCCGCGGCGCCGAGGTCCTGACCCTGCTGGGGCCGCTGGAGGCGGTGCTGCACGGACGCGGTGAGGCGCTCGTCCCGTATGCCGAGGACGCCGCCGTCCCGGCGCTGCCCGCGCCCGAGGATGACGGCGGGCCGGGACCTGAGGTGCCCGAGGGGCTCGCGCTCGCGGTCGGCACCTCCGGCTCCACGGGGGTGGCCAAGCGGGCGCTGCTGACCGCCGCGAACCTCCTCGCGTCGGCCACGTCCACGCACGACGTGCTCGGCGGCCCGGGAGCCTGGCTGCTCGCCATGCCCGCGCACCACATCGCCGGGCTGCAGGTACTGGTCCGGTCACTGGTGGCCGGGTACCGGCCCGCCGTGACGGACGCCGGACCCCGTTTCGCGGCAACGGCCTTCGCCGGCGCGGTGACCCGGTTGCCACCGGGCGCCGAGCGCCGGTACACCGCGCTCGTGCCGGCGCAGCTGAGCCGGCTGCTCGAGGACGAGCGGGGGGTGGCGGCGCTCCAGGGCTTCGACGCCGTCCTCGTCGGCGGGGGCGCGACACCGCCCGCCCTCTCCTCGGCGGCGGCGGCGGCCGGGGTCCGGCTGGTGCTCACCTACGGGATGAGCGAGACCGCCGGTGGCTGTGTCTACGACGGGGTCGCGCTGCCGGTCAGCGAGGTGCACATCGACAACGAGCAGCACGTCGTGGTCGGCGGTTCCACCGTCGCGCACGGCTACCTCGGCAACCCCGGCCTCAGCGCGGACGCCTTCCACACCGACAGCGACGGCCGGCGGTGGTTCCGGACCGACGACCTCGGCCGCCTCGACGGCCTGGGGCGGCTGGTCATCCGCGGGCGGGCGGACGACCTCATCAACACCGGCGGGGTCAAGGTCGCCCCGGGCCCGGTCGAGGACGCGCTGGTGCGCTACCTGCCCGGTGTGCGGGACGCGGTCGTTGTCGGTGCGCCCGACCCGGACTGGGGCCAGGCCGTCTGTGCTGCGCTCACCCTCGTGCCCGGTGTCAGGGAGCCCACGCTGGCAGACGTGCGCGCGGCGCTGCGCGGCATACTGCCGGACCACTCGCTGCCGCACCGGCTCCTCATCCTCGACGGGCTGCCAGAGCGCGGACCCGGGAAACCGGACCGGGCGGCGCTCACGGCATCCTTTGGCGGCCGGGCGCGGGTCGATGAGACAATGGCGGCTCGTCAGGGAGAGGAGTAACGGTGCCGCGGGTCCTGCTGGTCGTGGTGTCGATCGCCCTGACCGTCTACGCCGCCATCGACTGCATCCAGACCGAGGAGTCCCGGGTGCGCAACCTGCCGAAGCTGGCCTGGGTCCTTCTCATCGTGCTCGTGTCCATCGTGGGCCCGGTGGCCTGGCTGCTCGCGGGGCGGCCGAGGTCTGGCCCGCCGAGGAGGGGTCCCTCTGGTCCGCGTGGCCCGGAGGACGACCCGGACTTCCTGCGCAGTCTCTGACCGTCCACGACACGACCGGCGAAAGAGCCCTGATGGCCACGATGCCCGAGTGGGTGCAGGGCGCCCGCCCCCGCACGCTGCCCGTCGCGGTCTCGCCGGTGGCGGTCGGCACCGGCGCCGCGTACGCGCTCCACCGCGCGGTGTGGGGGTACGCGCTGCTGGCCCTGGTCGTCTCGCTGTGCCTGCAGATCGGGGTCAACTACGCCAACGACTACTCGGACGGGATCCGTGGCACCGACCGGGTGCGCGTCGGTCCGGTCCGGCTCGTCGGCCAGGGCCTCGCCGAGCCGGCTGACGTCCGGCTCGCCGCGATGGTCAGCTTCTTCCTGGCAGCACTGTGCGGGGCGGCCCTCGTCGCGCTGAGCCAGGCATGGGTGATGCTGCCGCTCGGGGCGGCCTGCGTCGCGGCGGCCTGGTACTACACCGGCGGCCCCAACCCCTACGGCTACCGGGGACTCGGTGAGGTCTTCGTTTTCGTCTGCTTCGGCCTGGTCGCGACCCTCGGGACGACGTACACCCAGGCGGGCACGCTGACCTGGGCGGCACTGGCCGGAGCCGTCGGCGTCGGCGCCCTCGCGTCAGCGATCCTCGTGGCCAACAACCTGCGCGACATCCCCACCGACGCCGAGAGCGGCAAGCGCACCCTTGCGGTCCGGCTCGGCGACGCGGGCAGCCGCCGGCTCTACTACGCCCTCCTCGCCCTCGCGCTGCTCATGGTGGCCGTGTGCACCGCCATCGCGCCGACCGCGCTCGCCGCCGCTGCGTCGTTCCTCCTCGCCTACCCCCTGCTGCGGGTCATGCGCTCGGGTGCCACCGGGCCCCGGCTGGTGCCGGTGCTCGCCGGGACGGGCACCCTCCAGCTCGCGTATGCCGTGCTGCTCGCCGTCGGGATCGGCGGCGCCGCCCTCCTCGGCTGACCACCCCCCTCCCCCTTCCCGACCGAGCGCACCGAGTCGTCGCTCTGGCCGGACAAATCGGACTGGAAAAGACCATCTGATGCGCTCGGTCGGAAAGGGAGGAGGGGGTCAGCCGTCAGTCGGGGTCGGCGGAGTCCTCCGCGTCCTCGTCGACGGCGCGGGCCGTCCTGCGGGCCTCGAGGCGCCGGTCGAGCCGCTCGGAGATCCGGTCGCTGAGCGCGTCCCTCTCCCTGCGCAGCAGGAAGAACGACACAACCAGCGAGGTGAGCGCTGAGAGGCCGAGCAGCAGCGGCTGCTGGTCGGGGGAGCGCAGCCCGACGAGCCAGAAGAAGAGCAGGCTGCCGAAGAAGACGAGCAGCCGCAGCAGGGTGTACCGCATCAGACCGGCCGGACCGTCCGGACGCTCACAGGCCGGAGTAGCTGTGCTGGCCGACGAAGTAGACGTTGACGACGAGGAAGTTGACCAGGATGCAGGCGTACCCCGCCAGCGCGATCGTCATCGCCTTCCGCGGCTCCCAC
>JBPCOG010000412.1:0-4163 GCA_051000455.1 Lapillicoccus sp.
AGACGGCTGAGCGTGTCCGGACGACGGTTGGGCCGGTCCCGGACGGCTCCGTCCCGGACGGCTGCGTCTCGGACGTCGGTCAGAGGCGGCTCCCCAGGGTGGCCGCCACCGCGCGGTAGGCCGTGGCACCCTTGGAGCCCTTCGCCGTCGACAGGATGGACCGCCCGACGGCCGGGGCCTCGGCGAACCGGACGGTCCTGGGGATCGGGGGCGCCAGCACGGGAAGGCCGTAGCGCTGCCCCACGTCCGCCAGGACCGCCTGGGCGTGGCTGGAGCGCCCATCGAACATCGTCGGGAGGATGCCGAGGACCTCGAGGTCCTTGTTGAGGATCTTCCGCACGTCCGTGACGGTGTCGAGCAGCTGGCCGACCCCGCGGTGGCTGAGCATCTCGCAGGGCATGGGGATGATCAGTCCCTGCGCCGCGGTCAGCGCGTTGAGGGTCAGTACGCCCAGGCTCGGTGAGCAGTCGATGAGGATGACGTCGTAGCGAGCGAGCAGCGGCTCCAGTGCCGTCCGCAGGACGTACTCGCGGGCGGGGCGCCCCAGCAGCTGTGCCTCCGCTGCCGCGAGGTCGATGACGGAGGGGAGCAGGTCCACCCCGTCGTCGCACGGGATGACGGCGTCGGCCGCGTCGCAGGTCCCGAGCAGGACCTCGTTGACGGACAGCTGCACCGCGTCCGGGTCGACCCCGAGCGAGAAGGTCAGGCAGGCCTGCGCGTCGAGGTCGACGAGCAGGACGCGCCTGCCACCCTCAGCGAAGGCCGCCCCGAGACTGGCCACCGTCGTCGTCTTGGCCACGCCGCCCTTCTGGTTGGCCACGGCGATCGTCCGGGACCGCGACCGGGCCGACCTCGTGCGTGCCGCGCCCATGCGTGCTCTCCTCCAGTGCTGCCCACGACGACTTCTCCGGGCCGACGGCCTGACCCTCGGGACAGTGAGCACGGTAGTCACACCAGGTGCACAACGGCGACAGACGCGGCGGGAAGAGCGGGGACCCGGCTCCCATGAGGGCGAACTGCGCATCGGCGCGGCGCGCGTCCCGCGCGACCGACTCCGCCTCGGCGACCTTGCGCCCGAGGGACTGCCCGGTGTGGGAATGGCCCACGACGCCGGCGGTCGGCACGTGGTGCAGCTCGACGCGCACGCACCGGCGGCGGAACATCTTCCACACCGCCGCGGCATACAGGGCGAGCGGGAGCGAGGTGCGCGCCTGCTCCTCCGTGCAGGGGGCGCGGCCCGTCTTGTAGTCGACGACCACGAGCTCCCCACCGCGGTCGTCGAGCCGGTCGACCCGCCCCATGACGGCCAGGGCGGCGGTCCGGAAGGCCACCGTGCGCTCGACCCCCAGCGGCGCCCGCGCCGGCTCCACCCCCTCGAGGTATGCCGTGACCTCCGCCTGCACGCGCTCGCGCCACGTCGCGCTCTGGCCCGGGTCCCGGAAGCCGGCGTCGACCCACGAGGCGCGCACCAGCCCCGCCCCCGCTGCGGCGGTGCGCCGGGAGTCGGGCAGCCCCCACCAGTCACGCAGCGCGTTGTGGGTGGCCACCCCGACCGAGGTGTGCGCCCGAGGCGGCCGGGGCACCGGGCGGGGCCGGTCGAGGTACTGCATGCGGTACCGGCGCGGGCAGTCCAGCCAGGCGAGCAGCCGGGAGGGGCTGGCGGCATACAGGGGCGTCGGCATCCCGGCGAATTGCCCCTGCACCACCCGCTCCGCCGGCTGCGTCGTCACCGGCCGGACCCTACCCGTCGGCGCCGACACCTCACGGTCGCACCACCGGAGTACCGGTCGCGCGCGCCTCGATCTCGGCGAGCACCTCCGGGTCGGTGGTGTTCTCGCCGAGCCGGTTGCGCTTGCCGCTGCCGTGGTAGTCGCTGGAGCCGGTGACGAGCAGCCCGAGCCGGGCGGCCAGCCGGGCCGCCATCGCCTGGGTGTGCACGTCGTGGTCGCGGTGACCCACCTCGAGCCCGGCGAGGCCCGCCGCTGCCATCTCCTCGACGAGCCGGATCGGCAGGGACCCGGACCGGGTCCCCGAGAACGGGTGGGCGATGACCGGGACGCCACCGGCGTCGAGCACCAGCCGCACCGCGGCGACGGGGTCGGGGGCGTAGTGGCGCACGTAGTAGGGGCTGGAGCTGCCCAGCCAGTCCACGAACGCCTCATCACGGTGGGCGATGACTCCCTTGTGCACCAACGCGTCCGCGATGTGCGGGCGCCCGGCGGTGGCGTCGAGGGGCACCTGAGCCTGCACCTCGGCATACGAGATCGGTATGCCGTCGGCGGCCATCCGCTCGACCATCCGCTCCAGCCGCACCACCCGCGAGCGCCGCGCCCGGGCCAGCTCGGCACCCAGGCCGGCGTGGTCCGGGTCGGTGAGGTAGCCGAGCAGGTGGATCGAGTGGCCGGCCCGCTGGCAGGAGATCTCGATACCGGGGACGAGGGCCACCCCGTGGCGCCCGACGGCCTCGCTCGCCGGCGCCCACCCCAGCGTCGTGTCGTGGTCGGTCAGCGCGACGACGTCGAGCCCGGCCGCGGCGGCGGCCGCCACCACGTCGGCGGGCGCCTCGGTGCCGTCACTGGCCGTCGAGTGCGTGTGCAGGTCGATGCGCACGGTCGGCCCGGGCCTCACGCGGGGGACGGGCGGCGTCCGAGCCGGCCCACGAGCGGCAGGACGGCGGGGATCAGCGTCCACGTCCCGCCGCTCGGTCCGGTGCTCACGGCAGGGATCCTATTCCGGGCGGCCGGGCTGGTCGCCCCCACGCGCGTCGAGGTAGCTCTGCTTCGGCACCATCACCGAGCGCCGGAAGACGCACACGAGCGTGCCGTCCTGGTTGCAGCCCCGGGTCTCGACCTGCACCACGCCCCGGTCGTCCTTCGACGCCGACTCCCGCTTGCCGAGGACCGTCGTCTCCCCGTAGATGGTGTCGCCGTGGAAGGTCGGCGCGACGTGCCGAAGGCTCTCGACCTCGAGGTTGGCGATCGCCTTGCCGCTGACGTCCGGGACGGACATGCCGAGCAGCAGCGAGTAGACGTAGCTGCCGACGACGACGTTGCGGCCGAACTCGGTCGAGGTCTCGGCGTAGTGCCGGTCGAGGTGCAACGGGTGGTGGTTCATCGTCAGCAGGCAGAAGAGGTGGTCGTCGTACTCCGTGACGGTCTTGCCCGGCCAGTGCCGGTAGACGGCACCGACCTCGAACTGCTCATAGCTGCGCCCGAACTGCATTGCCGCTCCTCGCTGTCGTGGCCGACCCGGCACAGTATGCCGGGTGCCCGATGCCGGCGTGGCGGGCGATGCCGGTGGGCCGCGCCCCGGGCCGGCGATGCCGCTGCACCGGTGGCAGGTGCGCGTCCTGGCCCGGCGGCGCAGCCGGTTCCCTGTGTTCAGGTCGGAGCCTGCTCGGAGGCAGCGCCCGGCGCGCCGTTGCTCGCGGACAGCGGGCGACCCGATCGCCACACCTGCACGGCCCCCGCCAGGTAGGTGCCGAGCGACACCCCGGCCGCGAGGCCGAGCCCGATACCGGCGGCCCCCAGCAGGGTCCCGAAACCCTGGGTCAGGCCCACGCCGCTGGGACTGGCGACGATCTCGAAGATCCCCTGGTAGACCGCCCGGCCGGGCAGCAGCGGCACGATGCTGGCGGTCGTCACGGCCACCGCCGAGACTCGCAGCCGGCCGGCGAGAGCCCGTGCGAGGAACCCGGCGACGAGGGCGGCGACGGCGCTCGCGGTCGGACGGCCGGTTCCGGAGCCGCTGAGCAGGAGCAGGATGAGCCAGCCCATCCCGCCGGCGAGCCCGGCGACGGCGGCGGCGCGCCCAACGGCATACGAGGCGATGGCGAACGAGCCTGCGATGACGACCGCGGCAAGGGTCTGGACGACCCGGCCGCTCTCGATGTCCGTCTCGGCGCTGATGGTCATCGGCAGCCCGGCGCGGTGGCCCAGGGCGAGGACGGTGGTGATGCCGACGACGATCCCGAGGGTGAGGACGATGACCTCGAAGACCCGTGCGCCGGCGGTGACGTAGAAGCCCTCGATCGCGTCCTGGGCGGACCCGACGACCGAGAGACCGGACAGCAGCACGACGATGCCGGCGGCGACGATGAGCGAGGGGGACACCGCCCTCAGCAGCCCGGGAGCGGCGGGCTGGGCGAGCCCGACGGCCGTCGC
>JBPCOG010000117.1:0-19090 GCA_051000455.1 Lapillicoccus sp.
AGATGGGGAGCGGCCCGCGGAGGAGGCTCCCCTTCGTCGCCAGGCCGGCGGCCGGTGGGCCGTGGCCCGTGCCTCCCCGGTGGGGGACGTGGGGTCCCGGGGGGCGGGCCGCGGTCGGTGCGGGACCAGGCTGAGGGGTGCCCCGGGCTCTTCGTCCGCCGGCGCGTCCACGGCTGCGAGCAGCGGCGTCCGCGTCCGTCTGGCGCGCTCCCCGGAGGCTCGGGCCGCTCCGGCCGCGAACGCGTCCCGTTGCCGCCGGGCCGCGCGGGCCGGACCTGCGCCCGTCCCGGACCCGAGCGGCGGGGCGGCCCTGCTGCCCGGCTCGTCCGAGCGCGGCATCAGTCGCCCCTTCCTGCGGCCCGGACCCTAACCACCGCGGTGGCGGTGCCCTCGATCGTCCCGCTCACGGCTGACCCGACCAGTGCGGCGCCCGGAACCACGGGCCCGACGTGGCGGGCGTAGTCCTCGAACGCCTGCCGGCTGGTGTATGCCGGGGCGAAGCGCAGGACCTCGCGCATCCGGGTGGTGTCCAGCCCGCGTCCGAAGGCGAGGAAGTGCAGCTGGCCCGCCGGGAAGTCGGCGAGCCCCGAGCGCCTCACCAGGTTGCCGAGCAGGCCCGCTGCGGCCAGCGGGACCGGCAGCACCGGGCGCCGGGCGATCGCGGCGGCCTGGGTCACGGTGATGACCCCGTCCCCGGCGACGTTGACCACTCCGCTGCACCGGCCGGTGGTCGCGGCGAGCAGCGCGGCCACCGCGTCGCTCTCGTGGACGAACTGCAGCCGCGCGTCGTACCCGAACGGGATCGGGACGAGCGGGAGCGAGAAGTAGTCCGTCAGCGAGGTCCTGATGCCCGGCCCGATGATGTTGGCGAGTCGCAGCGTCGTGATGTCGATGTCGGCGCGGCGCCGGGAGAACCCCCGGACGTAGCCTTCGACCTCGATGGAGTCCTTGCCGAACCCGGCCCGGGGCAACACCTTGGGGCCCATGTCCTCGGTGAACATCGCCGGGTCCCGGGGGGAGGAACCGTAGACCGCGGCGGAGGACTTGACCACCAGCCGTCTCAGGCTCGGCGCGTTCTGGCAGGCGGCGAGAAGCTGCATCGTCCCGATGACGTTGATCTCCTTCTGCGAGGAGCGTCCGCCCGCCGAGGTCGGTGTCGCGATGACGTTCATGTGGACCACCGTGTCGACGCCGGCCTGCCCGATGATCTTGCCGATCATCGGGTTGCGGATGTCGGCCCGGACGAACTCGGCGCGACCGATCGAGTGGGGGGGCGGGACCACGTCGACCCCGATGACCCGCTCGACCGAGGGCAGGGCGCTCAGCGCCTGTGCGAACCGGCCACCGAGATAGCGCGAGACGCCGGTGAGCAGCACCACCCGGGTCACCGTCCACCTCCAGCCTGCTGCTTGCGGTCCCGTCGCGGTCGGGCTCCGCGGCGACGCCGACGAACGGCCCCGCCCGGCCGACTCGGGCCGCTCGTGGGGGCGCCGCGGTCCGCGCGCTACTTCTTGTTGCGACGCTGGTGACGCGTCTTGCGCAGCAGCTTGCGGTGCTTCTTCTTCGCCATCCGCTTGCGGCGCTTCTTGATGACAGAGCCCATGGAACATCCTCTTGCGTGCGTGGTCGGTCGTGCCTGCCGTGTCGTCGACGGTGACACGGGTTGACGCACCACGCCGGACTGTGCAGGTCAGCCTACCGCCTGCTGGGGGGGTGCCCGGACGAGTCGCCGGGTGTCGGCAGCGACCCCGGTCTGCGCCCCGGGCGTCCGCGGCGCCGGTCAGGCGGTGTCGACGTACGAGCTCCGGAGGTACTTGTGCACCGCGTCCTCCGGGACCCGGTACGAGCGGCCGACCCGGATGGCCGGGAGGTCCCCGGCGTGGACGAGGCGGTACACCGTCATCTTCGACACCCGCATGATCGAGGCGACCTCGGCGACGGTCAGGAACCGCACCTCGGCGAGCTGACGCTCTGTTGACATGTTTCCTCGATCTCTACACCAGCGCAGCACCGGCTGCCCCTCCAGCAGGGGGGGCGCAAGAGCCAACTCTAGGGGCAGATGTGGCTGCTGTGGAAGTGAACGCGGAAGCGCATTCTCCCCCAAGTCCAGCCGACACGCCGTCGCAGGCGCATTACGATGTCCGCCGTATCCGAATTGTCACCTGATCTCCTGGCGAATCAGTCGAACCAGATGTCAAGTCCGTGGTGGGGGAACACCGCCTGGCGGGTCGCCATGATGGCCCGGTCCACGTCGCTCTCGGGGTCGTAGCCCAGGTCCCAGGACCGCCACCCCAGCGTGCCGTCGGCAGGGTCGAGGTCGCCCATCCGGTGCGGGGCCGCGCGACCAGTCACGTGACGGACGTAGTCGCGCCACGCCGCGGGCACCGGCGCACCGACCGGGATCGGCTGGTGCGCGGCGATGGCCGTCAGGTGCGTCCAGGTTCGCGGCACCACGTCGACCACCTCGTAGCCGCCGCCGCCGAGGGCGACCCACCGGCCGCCGCACACCTCGTGGCTGAGTCGGTGCAGGGCCTCGGCCGTGGCGCGCTGGGCGTCCACCGACAGGGCCATGTGGGCGAGCGGGTCCTTGGCGTGCGTGTCGCAGCCGTGCTGGGTGACGAGCACCTGCGGGCGGAAGGCCCGGACGACGGGCAGCACGCCGGCGTGGAAGGCGCGCAGCCATCCGGCGTCCCCCACACCGGGCGGCAGCGAGACGTTCGCCGCGGACCCCGCCGCGTCGCGCCCCCCGATGTCGCGGGCCCAGCCGGTGCCGGGGAACAGCGCCCGGCCGGACTCGTGGATGGAGACCGTGAGGACCCGGGGCTCGTCCCAGAAGATCCGCTCGACCCCGTCGCCGTGGTGGACGTCCACGTCGACGTAGGCGACCCGCTCCGCGCCCTGCTCGAGCAGCCACCGGATGCCGACGGCCACGTCGTTGTAGATGCAGAACCCCGAGGCGTTGCCGGGCATGGCGTGGTGCAGGCCGCCGCAGAAGTTGACCCCGTGCTCCGCCGCCCCGCTCCACACCGCCTCGCACACGTCGCGGGTCCCGGCGGCGATCCGGGCGCTCGCGTCCTGCATCCCGTGGAAGGCCGGGTCGTCCTCGGTCCCGAGCCCGAACGCGGGGTCCGCCCGGGTGGGGTCGACGGACGCCGCCCGGACCGCGGCGATGTAGTCCCTGTCGTGCACCGTCTCGAGCAGCGCCTGGCTCGCCGCCTCAGGACTGACCAGCTCCACGTCGGGCCGGTCGAACAGGCCGAAGGCGGCGCAGAGCCGGGCGGTCAGGTCGAGCCGCAGCGGCGACATCGGGTGCGTGGGACCGAAGTCGTAGCTCGTGAGGCTCGGATCCCAGATCACCCTGGCCTGCATTGGCATGGGGTGACGCTACCGCGCCCACCACCCGGCCTCAGGGGGCGGCGCCCGCCCGGCACCAGGTCAGCCGGGTGCCGCTCGCCGCCGCTCGAGGTCGAGCAGCCGCTGCTTGCGCTCCACCCCGCCCCCGTGACCGCGCAGGGCGCCGTCCGCACCGACGACCCGGTGGCACGGGATGACGATACCCACCGGGTTCCTGCCGTTCGCGAGCCCGACCGCCCGGGCCGAGCCCGGTGCCCCGATGTCCCGCGCCAGGTCCCCGTAGGTCGCCGTCTGCGCGTAGGGGATCCGCCGCAGCGCAGCCCAGACGCGTTGCTGGAACGGCGATCCGGCGGGTGCCAGCGGCAGTTCGAACGAGGTCCTCTCGCCCGCGAAGTATGCCGTGAGCTGCTCGGCGACGACCGCGAAGGGCGCCGGTCCGGCGCCCACCTCGGTGGGTGCGCCGAACAGGTCCTGGCCGGGACCGTGCCGCTGGTCGTGGTAGTAGAGGCCGACCAGCGCATCCCCCTCGGCCACCACCGTCAGGGGTCCGACGGGGCTGTCCACCACGACGTGGGTGCGCATCGGGTCCGGTCACTCCCCTCGCCGTGCGGACCGCACCGGCTCGGTGACGGGCGCGCCCACGCGGAAGACGGACAGGGCACGCCGCGGCGTCCCCGCCCCCCGGTTGACCAGGTCCTCGAGCGCATTCGCCGTCGCCGGAGCGTCGACCATCTGGCTGAGCGGGTGGACACGCAGGCCGGTGCGCCCCGCCGCGAGCCACACCCGCAGCAGCACCCCGCCCTGCCTCCCGACCGCCTCGGGGGTGTCGGCGTCCTCGGCGGGGACGGTGAGGGCCACGACCGTGCCGCGGCCCCGGACCGACGACGAGGCCGCGACCAGCCGGGGGCCGCCCAGGCGGCGCAGGATCCCCCACGTCCTCGGCCGCAGCGCCACGGAGAGGGCCCCGGCCTGCGACGTGGTCATGGCCAGGGCCTCGTAGGTCAGCCCGTCCGCACGGTAGCGGGGGTCGCGCGTCGAGAGCCGCAGCCACTGCCTCAGCTCGTCGACCTGCGCACGGGAGGAGTACGCCCAGCGGTCCGCCGCCGGAAGGAGCCTGTCGACGACCTCCCGCGGCACCACCTCCAGCCGGGGCCCCCCGGGCCCGCGCAGCCCTGCCGCGCTCGCCACCTGCTCGATCTCGGCTGCGGTCGGGTACGGCTCGGCGTAGGGTCCCCGGGCGGTGCGGCGAGCGCAGAGGTCGGCCACCGTGAACCCCTGCGAGTGCCGGGCGGGCTGGGCCGCGTGCAGGTGCGCGAAGCGGCGCCGGCGGGTGTCGGCGTGGGTCGCGACGCGCACTCCGAGACCCGCGTCGGCGGCGGCGATGACGACGGCCTCCAGGTACGCGCCGAGGGACAGCCACAGGTCCCGCCTGGTCGGGTCGCTGACGGTCAGCTCGCAGGCCGGGTCCCACCCCACCACCAGGGCGTCACCGTCGCGGCCGCCCTGCCTGTCCAGCCTGATCGTGGCGGGCTGGGTGTTGTGCGCGCTCGGCGCGCGCCGGAACGTCGGTTCGAGGGCGAGGACCTGGCCGGCCCATGCCGACGGGCTCACCGCACCGTCATCCGGTAGAAGGTGGTGCCGTGCAGCGGTCGGCCGCCCATCCGCGCGAACTGCGCCGCAGATGCCGGGTTCTCGTGCCCGACGAACGTCGAGCGCAGCGAGCGGTAACCGCCCCGCTGGAGGTTCTCCAGCAGCACCCTCGACAGGAGCGTGAGGTAGCCGTGTCCCTGCGCCCACGGCACCGTCCCCTTGATGACGAGCACGGCGTCCCGGTGGTACCGCTGACGGGTCGCGAGCAGCTCCAGCTGGTCCCGGAGCCCGAGCCGTCCGCCGCGGGCCATGACGAACTCGCTGACGTCGGGCACGACGAGCACGAACGCGACCGGTTCGCCGCGGCGGGTCAGCCAGAGCAGGAGCGACTCGTCGAGGAGGAAGGCGAGCCCGTCGGTCTGTTCCGCCAGCTCGGCAGCCCCGATGCGGGTGTAGTACGGCAGCGGGGCGAAGGCCGCGTTGAGCATCCGCCGCAGGAGGGGTAGCTGTGCCCCCAGCCGGCGGCGGTTCCCCCGGCAGATGGCCAGCCCCTCCTGGCGGATCCGCACGTCGTCGAAGACGAAGGTCTCGGCCGGCACCAGGTCCGCGAACCCGCCACAGAGCCACGTCTGGCCCTCGAAGGCCCTGGTGAAGCCCATCGACTCGTAGGCGCCCGGGTAGGAGTCGGGGTTCCACGGCGAGTCGACGAAGCCCCGCTGTCCGAAGCCCGAGGTGATGACCCCCCCGGTCTGGTTGGGCAGCAGTGCGGCCGGCCCGAACAGGTCGCTCCGCCCGGCGGCCCGGGCCTCCCTCCGGACGAGCGCCACCAGCTCGGCCAGTGCGCAGCCGTCCGCGAACTCGGTCAGCCCGAACAGCTGCACGTCCGCGCCCAGCTTGTCGTCGAACGCCGCGTTGTGGTGCAGGCAGGTGCGCCCGACGACCGTGCCCCCGGCGTCGCGGCACAGGTACATCCGGACCGGCCCGTGGGCCGCCTGGGCGTGCTCACCGGCATACCAGCCCTCGATCTGGGGCTGCAGGGTCGGGACGTACCGGGCCTGGTCGTGCAGCCGTAGCGGTAGGGCGACGAACTCGGCCAGCTGCCCCCGGGTGACCACCTGCTCCACGCTCACCGCGGGGGGCCGCTCACCGGATCTCGCTGCCGGCGTCGTCCACCGGCTTCGCCGCGCTCTCTCCCGGCAGCGGGGTGAAGTGCTCGATGTGCCGCATGACCTCGGCCTCGGCACGCCAGACCCCGTTGGTGTAGCCCTGCTCCTCAACGCTGTAGAGCCGGATATAGCCGCCGGTCGCGTTCCTCGTGCCGTCGGTGATCCACCGCATCAGGGCCCGGTGCTCGGGGCTGCGCGCGATCGTCAGCAGATCCTCCCGGGTCTCGAAGTAGGCCAGGGTCCCGAGGGTGAACGGCCGCTCCCAGTAGACCTTGTGCCAGCAGTAGCCGTCCATCCGCCGCATCCGCCGGACGAGCTTGCGCCAGGTCCAGGACAGCGTGACCCAGGAGCGCAGCCCGGTGTAGCGGGTCGCGCCCGTGAACATCGCGCCGGCCTGGGCGAGACGGGGGGCGGCGGAGAAGTCGGTGGTCCTCATGACTCAAGGTAGACCCTCTTGATCCTGCTCCCGGTTCCCTCGAACGGGCCCGATCTGAAGTCGTGCACCCGGGTCGTGATCTGCACCGAGCTCGCGTCCTCCTCCACGGACTGCCGGAAGTCGCGGCTGACCGCGAGCAGGTGCTCGACCACGCCACGCTGGCACGTGGTGCACAGTTCGGCGCGGGCCGCCTCGTCGAGCTGCACGCCCTTGCGCAGCTCGAGGTTGACGACCGGTCGGGCGTCGAGCGTCTCGGTCTCCTCCAGGGTGAGCATGAACCCCTCGAGCAGGTGCGCCTGCTCGTTGTCCTCGTACAGGCCGTACTCGACGTCCTGCGGGTAGATGTTGGCCCCCATGAAGCTGACGGTCGAGTCCTTCCGGCCGTAGAGCAGCAGCAGGGGCAGCCGCATCCGCTCGGCGGCGAACGCCTGCTGCGCCGCCGCCCAGGCCTCGGGGTGGGGTCGCAGGATCTCCACGAGCCGGGGGAAGGGGAGCAGCCGGGCCTCGTCCCCGATGTTGTAGCGCAGCTTGGGGCTGAGGACCGCGGTCGAGTTGAGCGTGCAGAGCAGCTCGCCGTCCTCGTCGACCTCGAGGTAGGTCTCGAGCGGGTTGTACTGGAAGACCATCGGGATGCGAGCCTCCCTCGGGCCGAGGACCAGGGCGCGGATCTGCGGGTCGCGGATGAGCAGGCGGCGTAGCCAGACGGTCAGCTCGCTCTCGCCGCCGATCCCGATGGTCAGGTCCGAGGCGCCGTAGCCGGAGCGGACCGAGACGAACCGCTCCTCGAGGTAGTCACGCAGGGCCTCGGTCATCCCCTCCCCCCCGACCATGCCGTGGATCCGGTACCGGCCCCACTCGAACCCGTCGGCGTCGAGCCGGTCGCGCAGGTCCTTGAGGAACGGCGGGTATGCCGCGACGAGGTAGTTGTAGCGGGGGCCGAAGTGGTTGAGCGTGTCGACGATCTTGTCCAGGTCCGGCCCGGTGTTCTTCACCATCGCGATCATCGCCATCGCGATGCCGGTGTTGGTGCCGGTCGCCCAGGCACCCATCGAGTAGCCGTTGATGACGAAGAGCCGCTTGTGCGGGAAGACCTGGGTGGTGAACCCGGCGACGTTGCGGTGGATCGTCGCCAGCTCGCGCCGGCCCCGCACCCAGTTGAACGGTGTCCCCGACGAGCCCGACGACTCGTCGACCACGGTGCCCACCCGGTCGAGGTGCCCGTCCCAGCAGCGCTGCTCCTCGGAGTAGGCACGGACGTAGTTGTCCTTGGTCGTCGGCGGGTACGACGTGAGGTCCCACCACCGGAACCGGAACCCGTTGCGGCGCAGGTGCTCCTGGTATGCCGGCACGTCGATGGCCGCGAACTGGCAGGTCATCCACGCGTGGAGACGGGCGAACCTCTCCATCGCCGGGTGGTAGTGGTGTGCGGTCCACCGCCACACCGCGGGGTGGATCTTGTAGAGGCCGTAGATCTCCGTCAACGCGAACGCGCAGGCCCGCAGCAGGCCCCGGCGCACCCATCCCGCCGGCGCCGACCGCCACGCCATCAGGACCCCCTCCCTCGCACCCATGGACCTGACCCTAGCCGCCCCACCCGTCGCGCAGACCGCCTCAGAGCGGCGGGGTGACCCCGCGGTCCGCACCGAGCGGCAGGACCATCGCGATCTCCTCACCGCCGTCGTCCTCGCTGACCACCCGCATCGGCCGGCGGAAGTCGGTGGGCCGGAACCCGATGCCGCTGGCGAAGGCGACCGCGCGGCCGTTCTCGGTGCCGACCCAGTACGCAAGATGGGTCTCTTCGTCGCGACGGGCCTGGTCGGCCGCAGCCTCGAGCAGCCTCGACGCGACGCCGGTCCCCCGGGCTGCCGGGTGCACCCAGAGCCCGAAGACCTCGGCCACCTGACGCTCCGGCGGTCCGACCCGTCCCAGGCTGAGGACCCCGACCGGCCGGCCGTCGCGCTGGGCGAGCAGCCGCGTCGACCGTCGCATCCGCTCGCGCCACAGGCTCTCGGGGTACTCCTGCTCCTCGTCGTGCGTTCCCACGAAGGCCTCCGGTGACTCGCTGAGGGCAGCAAGTCGGATCGCCCGGTACACCTCCCAGTCGTCCTCGCCCAGCGGGCCCACGTCGATGTCGCTCATGGCTCAAGACTTGCACGGTTGAGCACGGCGCCGGTCGGCGGTCCAGCCACCGGTCGGCGACGTTCGGCGCGGACGCGCACCTCCGCGGGAAGCCGGTGCTCCATCTGCACCTCGGTCCGGGCGCTGTCGTGCGGGTAGGGGGCGCTGACCCCGGTCGGGACGAAGCCGCAGCGCTCGTAGAGGCGCCGCGCCGCGGTGTTCGTGTCGACGACGTCGAGCAGCACCCGCACCCGGTCCCGGGCCGCCGCCTCGGCCAGCACTGCGCGCACGAGCCGCTCCGCGGCCCCGCTCCCGCGTGCGGCGGGGGCGAGCCACATCCCGACGAGGAACGCCTCGCCGGGCACCGTGGCCCACCAGTCGGAGTACATGGCCGAGCCGACCGCCTCCCCACCGAGGCGGACGAGGAACACCACGTTGTCCTCCAGCCGGCGGCGCCACGCCTGCTCGTCGAGGCGAAGCCCCTCGGCGAGGGTGCCGCCGAACGCCTCCGGTGACTCCTCGAGCATCGCGAGCCGGACCGCCCGGTAGGCCTGCCAGTCACCGGCGCCCAGGCGGCATACCTCGACCCGCGCAGCGGGCATCAGACGTGACCGGACGCCAGCTGCGCCGACCGTTCCGCCGCGGCCTCCATCGCCGTGACGAAGGCGGCGCGCACCTTGTGGTCGTCGAGCTGTCGCAGTGCCGCCATCGTCGTGCCGCCGGGGGAGGAGACCCGCTCGCGCAGGACCGTCGGGTGCTCGCCGGTCTCCCTGAGCATCGTCGCGGCGCCGTAGAGGGTCTGGACGACGAGCTCGGTGGTGGTCGCCCGGGGCAGGCCGAGCAGGACGCCCGCCTCGATCATCGCCTCGACGACGTAGAAGATGTATGCCGGACCGCTGCCGGAGATCGCCGTGACGGCGTCCTGGTGCTTCTCCTCCAGACGCACCACCTTGCCGCACGAGGTGAGCAGCGCCTCCGCCGCGGCGAGGTGCTCCTCGGTGCAGTGCCTGCCGGGGGAGATCGCGGCCATGCCCTGGTCGACGAGGGCGGGGGTGTTGGGCATGACGCGCACCACCGAGGTCGCGTCGGGCAGGCGCGACTCGAGGAACTCGGTGGTGATGCCTGCGGCGAGCGAGACGACGACGCTGCCCGCGCGGAGGTGGTCACGGATCTCGCCGAGCAGCCCCTGCATGTCCTGGGGCTTGACGACGAGGACGAGCACGTCTGCCTCCTGCGCGGCGTCGACGTTGTCGACCACCCGCACGCCGTACCTCTCGTTCAGCGCGCGCGCGTGGTCGACGCGGCGCTCGGTGATGAGGATGTCGTCGGGGCTGCGCCCGGCGCGCAGCAGTCCGGACAGCAGCGTCTCGCCCATGACGCCGGCACCGAAGATGGCCGTCGTGCCCATGACCTGCTCCTTCAGCTCTGGTCAACCCCTGGTCGCGAGGCCGCGCAGGAAGAACATGACGTTCGCCGGTCGCTCGGCCATCCGGCGCACGAGGTAGCCGTACCACTCCTGCCCGTAGGGGATGTAGACGCGCATCTGGTCCCCCCGGTCCGCGATCCGCTCCTGCTCGTCGGGGCGGATGCCGTAGAGCATCTGGTACTCGAAGGAGCGCGGGTCGCGCCCGTGCTTGGCGGCCAGCGCGCCGGTGATCTCGATCAGCCGCGGGTCATGGGTCGCGACCATGGGGTATCCGCGTCCGGCCATGAGCACCTTGAGGCAGCGAACGTAGGACCTGTCGACGTCCTGCCGGTCCTGGTAGGCCACCGACTCCGGTTCCCGGTAGGCGCCCTTGCAGAGACGCACCCGGCTGCCCTCCGCGACGAGGTCGCGGCAGTCCGCCTCGGTGCGTCGCAGGTAGGCCTGGACCACCGCGCCGACGCCCGGGAAGTCGGCCCGCAGCTCGCTCAGGGTCTCCAGCGTCGAGTCCGTCGTCGTGTGGTCCTCCATGTCGAGGGTGACGGTGGTCCCCACCTGCGCCGCGGTCCGGCAGATCTCCCGGGCGTGCTCGAGGGCGACCCGGTGGCCGTCGCCGGGCAGCGCCTGCCCCAGCGCGCTGAGCTTGAGGGAGACCTCCGCCTGTCCGTCGGCGGCGTAGCCGCGCTCTCCGAGCGCCCCGAGAAGGTCCAGGTAGGCGTCCCGCGTCGCCCGTGCCTGCCCGGCGTCCCTCGTGTCCTCCCCGAGGTAGTCGATCGTCGCCATCCGCCCGGTCACCCGCAGGCCCCCGACCGCGTCCACCGCGTCGTCGGTCTGCCCACCGGGCACGAAGCGGCGGACGACGTTGCGGCTGACGGGCGCGCGCTCCATCGCGTCGCGGACCCGGTCGGACTTGGACAGCTGCAGCAGGCTGTTGCGCAGCAGGTCACTGGCTTCCACGGTCGGCGGTCCTCCGGGGTGGTCGGTGCGGCATCGGTGCGCCCAATCTAGACGCCGTCCAGCCACAGGAGGGACACTGCGGCCGTCCATGACTGGTTGATGCTGCCCAGCGGCTCGCAGGTCAGCGGCTCGTAGTACTCGGCGAAGCGCTGGTCGCCGAGCTGGGCCAGGGACGCCTCCCGCAGGGCGTCGTACCCGCCCTCCTCCCCGTGCTGCAGCACGGACCACCCGATGAGCCAGTTGAGGAACGGCCACACCGGCCCGCGCCAGTACTGGCGCGGGCGGAAGTCGGGAGAGTCCGGGCACGTCGAGGGCGGCAACGGGTGGGCGAGCCGGGGGTGCCCGAGCCACTGCCGGCCGCGCAGGACCTCCCACTGGCGCCTGCGCAGCTGAGGGTCCTGCGAGCTGAGCAACGGGGAGAACCCGGCCACCGTCTGGGTGCTGACCCACTCCCCCGCGCGGATGTCGTAGTCCCGCGCCAGGCCGGTCCCCGGGTCGAGCGTCGCGTCGACCCCACGGGTGAACCGCGCGGCCAGGTCGTCCTGTCTCGTGGCCACGTCCTCCCTGCCGACCTCTCTGGCGACCCCGGCGAGCACCCGGCACCCCAGCGCCATGACCGCGGACATGAACACGTCCCGCACCCGGAAGTCGACGGCCTCCCGCACCCGGTCGTCGTCGTACCCCACGTCGGCCATCTGCTTGACGAGCCAGAGGTAGCGGTCGTACTCCTCGTCCGTCGGCCGCTGGGTCGTGTCCCGTACCGCTTTCAGGTCCGCCCGCTCGTACGGCTCCAGCGCGCCGGGGCGCACCCGCGAGTACGGACCGTCGAAGCGGGGCGAGTTGTCCATCCCCGACTCCCACCCGTGGTGGATCTCCAGCAGGCCCACTCCGTCGGGGTCGCGGGCTTCGGCGAGCCACTCGTGCCAAGCCGCCCACCGGTCCATCGTCGAGGTGAGGAATGCCTCGGCCTCCTCGCGGACGCCCCCTCCGGCGGCCCTCCCGGCGTCGAGGATGTGCCGCAGCGCGATGGCGTGGACGGGCGGCTGGCAGATCCCGCTGCTGCGGACTCCTTCCGGGGAGAACGGGACCGTCCCCCATCTCTGCACGTCCGGGAAGTAGCCCTCCTCCCCGGAGAAGACGATGTGCGGGATCATCCCGGAGCCCCACTGTGCAGCGACCAGCGTCGAGAGCTCCTGGATGGCGCGGGGGACGGACACGCGGGTCAGGCCGGCCGCGACGAACGCCGCGTCCCAGCTCCACATGTGCGGGTACAGGTCGGGCGCAGCGGTGACCATGTGGCCGAGGTCGTTGCGGCGCAGCACGGCGACCGCGGCGGAGCGCAGCCGCCCGTCCGAGGTCACGACGTCCGGTCGTCGAGCAGGGCCAGCCCGGTCTCCCCGTCGTAGCAGCGCAGCGCCTCCGGCGTCAGGCGCAGCCAGAGGTCCTGCCCGGGCTGCACCCGCAGGGTGGGGGCGGTCTGCACCTTCAGCGGCTGCCCCTCGAGCTCGACGGTCAGCAGCGTGGCCGCCCCGAGCGGCTCGACGACCTGCACGGTGGCCCGGAGCGCGCCGTCCCCGCCGTTCTCCACGACCTCGATCTTCTCCGCGCGGACCCCGAGCTTGACCAGGTCTCCCGAGCCTCTCGCCCCCTTGCGCGCGCCGGACCGCAGCGCGGGCGGCAGGGGGACCTGCTGCTCGCCGATGCGCAGGTGCCCGTCCGGGGTGGGCGCCGCGTCGAGGAAGTTCATCGGCGGTGAGCCGAGGAAGCCTCCGACGAACGTGTCCGCCGGCACGTCGTACACGTCCATCGGGTCCCCGAGCTGGACGATCGCGCCCTTGCGCATCACCGCGACCCGGTCCGACAGCGACAGCGCCTCCACCTGGTCGTGGGTGACGTAGACCGTCGTCGTGCCGATGTCCCGGACGATCTTCTTCAGCTCGGCGCGGAAGTCCAGGCGCAGGAGCGCGTCGAGGTTGGACAGCGGCTCGTCCATGAGGAGCACGTCGGCGTCCATGACGATGGCCCTGGCCACCGCGACCCGCTGGCGCTGCCCACCGGAGAGCTGGGCCGGGTACCGGTCGAGGTACGGCTCGAGGCTGAGGATCTCCGCGGCACGGGTGACCTTCTCCTCGACCGTCGCCTTCGGCAGCTTCTTCATGACCAGCCCGAAGGCGATGTTGTCACGCACCTTGCGGTGCGGGAACACGGCATACGACTGGAAGACCATCGACAGGTTGCGGTCCTGCGGAGGCAGGTACGTCACGTCGTGACCACCGATGGCGACCGAGCCCGAGTCCGGCACCTCCAGCCCGGCGATCATCCGCAGCAGGGTCGTCTTGCCACAGCCGGAGGGCCCGAGCAGGACCATGAACTCGCCGTCGACGATGTCGAGCGAGACGTCGTTGGTCGCCGGCTCGTTCGTGCCGGGGTAGGTCTTCATCAGCGCGTCGATGGAGATCTCAGCCATGGGCGTGGGCTCCGCTCGTCTCGGGGTGGCCGTGCCCGCGAGCACACCACGGCGTCAGTTGTCGCGTCATCGGATCGTCGAGCCCCACATGTTCGTGAGGTAGCGGCGCATGAAGAAGATGAAGACGAGCGCCGGCACGACGAGGACGAACCCGCCCGCGAAGCGGAACGCGAGCGGCGAGTCCGAGAGCGAGGACAGCACCTGGGCCGGGAGGGTGCGGTGGTTGAGGGTGAGGATCGCGGCGCCGAGGACCTCGTTCCAGGACAGCACGAAGGTGAAGATCGACGCGGCGGCGATACCGGGGACGGCCATCGGCAGCACCACCTTGAGGAAGGCCTGGGCCTGGGTGCAGCCGAAGATCCGGGCCGCCTCCTCGACGTCCCTGGGCACGCCGACGAACACGCTGGCCGTGATGAGGATCGCCGTCGGCAGCGCGAGCGCCGAGTGCAGCAGGGTCACGGCGAGGACCGAGTCGTAGAGGCCCGCGGTGAGGAAGAGCTGGCCCAGGGGCACGGACAGCACGACGATGGGCAGCGCCCTGGTGAACAGCAGGAAGAGCTGGTACGGCTCGCGTCCCCGGAAGGCGTACCGGGCGATGGCGTAGCCGGCGGGGATCCCGGCGAGGAAGGACAGGATGAGCGTGGCGATCCCGACCTGCAGGGAGTTGATGACGCCGGGGACGATGCCGGTGGACTGCAGGAAGATGCTGATCGTCTCGGTCGAGAAGTGTGTCGGGACGAGGCTGAGGGGGAACTGGTTGAGGGACTCCCGGCTGCTGAAGGCGGCCAGGGTGATGAGGTAGACGGGCACCGCCATGAAGATCGTCACGCCGATGCAGGCGGCCTGCAACAGGATCCGGGCCCGCCGGCGGCGGCGCAGCGGCGTGGTGTCGACCGGGACGCTCACCCCGACACCTGCTCGGACTGGTCGCGCAGCAGGCGCAGGTAGGCCACGGCCGTCGCCATGGACACGAGCATGACGACGAGCGCGATCGCCGCGGCGACGTTGGGGTTCATCAGGGACGTGCTCCACCGGTAGGTCTCACCGACGACCAGCGGGAAGTTCTGTCCGGTCAGCGCCTGCGCAACGGCGAAGGTCTGGAAGGCGAGGATGGTCCGCAGGATGAGGGCAACCTGCAGGCTCGGCCGCAGCAGCGGGAGGGTGACGTACCTCAGGCGCTGCCACGGCCCGGCGCCGAAGATCCCCGCGGCCTCCTCGTAGTCCTTGGGGATGCTCTGCAGCCCGGCGACGAGGATGACGAAGACCAGCGCGGTGGCGCGCCAGACCTCGGCGAGGAGGACGGCGAGGAACATCAGGCCGTAGTTCTGGTAGTTCAGCCACGAGACCGGGCTGACCCCGACGTGGGACAGCACTGTGTTGAGGTAGCCCTGGTCGGTGAAGATCGCCAGCCATACCAGCCCTGCGGCGAGGTCGCTGAGGGCGAGTGGCACCGCCCAGATGTAGAAGTAGAGCGACGCGAGGCGCGGCTTGGCCCGCAGCATCAACGCCATCGCGAGGGCGAGCGCGAACTGCAGCGGGATGAGCACGACGATGAGCAGCAGGGTGTTGCGCACCGCGGACCAGAAGTAGGGGTCGCCGGTCATCCGGACGAGGTTGTCGGTCGTCAGGCCGCTCGGCCCGGTGACCGCCTGGCCGATCCCGACGACCATCGGCCACGCGAACATCAGCGTCATGAAGACGATGGACGGGGCGATGAGCAGCAGCGCCGGCGACCGCCGGGTCCCGCGTCTGGTCCCCCGGCGGGGCCGTGGGGGCGTCCGGCCCGGCGCCTTCGTGGCGGTCGCCATCAGCCGACCTTGCACACCTGGCCGGGGGTCATCGGGTCGGGTGCCCAGCACGGCACCTTGAGGCCCGCGAGGATCGTCTCGAGCTGCTGGCCCTGCGCGGTCAGGGTCGACTTGATGTCGGCGTTGCTGAGGCAGATCTGCTGGAAGCAGTTCTTGAACAGCTGGCCGACCTCGCCGTCCTTCGCCCCGAGGCCCACGGGCGGCAGGGCCAGCACCGCCTTCGCGGCGTTCTGCTGGGCCGCGACCGCCTTCGCCTCGAGCTGGGCGCCGGCCGGGAGGTCCGAGGGCGGGTCCGCCTTGACGACGGGGAAGAACGCGTTCGACCTCAGCGTGTCGATCTGGGCCTCCGGGGTCGACAGCTTCCGGATGACCTCGATGGCCCGGTCCTTGTCCGGGGCGCCCTTGAGGATGCCCAGGCCCGCGACCACGAGCATGTAACCCAGACCCTTGGGGCCGGTGGGGGCCGGGACCATCTGCCACTCGTCGGGCTTGTCCCCGACGGCTCCCACGAGGCGGGCCACGTGGTCCCAGGCCACCATGACCTCCCCCCGGGCGAGCGGCTCCTGCATGAAGTCGTAGTTCGTCGACGCGGGGTTCATCGCCCCCCACAGCTCGCGCATGTAGGTCCACGCCTGCACGGCACCGTCGCTCATGAAGGTCGTCATCTGGCCGCCGGTGAAGCTGGGCAGCAGGAACCCCTGGTAGAAGCGGTGGTGCAGCCCCTTCGGTCCGGCCGGGTGGCCGAACACGCCCTTGCCGCCGTTCGCCGCCTTGGCCGCCTTGGCCCAGGCAAGGTACTGGTCGTAGGTCAGCTTGTTGACGTCCGCGCCGGACGGCAGCCACTGGAGGGCCTTCTTGTTGACCGCGACCACGTAGGACGCCTGCATCCAGGGGATGTACCTCGTCGCGGACGTGCCGAGCTTGGCGAGGTCGAGGATGTCCTTGGCGTAGCCGGCCGACGAAAGGCTTTGGGCCACGCTGGAGAGGTCCTCGAGCTGGTCGGCGAAGGGCGCGAGGTCGCCGTGCAGGCCACCGACGAGGTTGATCTGCACCTTGCCCGCGGCGAGCTGGGACTTGATGGTCGAGGGGAACACGCCGCCGTCGACGGGGTTGAACCCCACGCCCGGCGCGTACTTCTTCAGCACGCCCTCGTACTTCTGCCGCTCCTCGACCGGGGTGAACTGCGTCGACATGAACGTCAGGGAGCCGGCCGTCCCGCCACCCGCGCCGCCCCCGCTGGTGCTGGCGCTGCACGCCGAGGCCAGCGCCGCCAGCGCCGCCGATCCGGCTGTGGACTGCAGGAGAGCCCTGCGGGACACCTCGCTCGAAACGGTCGTCCGGTCGGTCATCGCCGCCCACGTCCCTTCGCCAGCGGACGGCGGCGCCGTCCGTCAGGGCGGCCCCCGGCACCGCTCGGACCCCTGGCCCCGTTGCCGCCCCTCTCGTCAGTCAACCCAATCCCGGCGACGTTCGCAACCACTCGGCCGGTCCCACGTGCGTCTCACCCCGACGCGGGGCCGCGCCCTCACTGCGGGAGCGCCACCGCGAGGGCCGCGAGCAGACCGCCGTCGACGGGCAGCGCCACCCCGGTGATGAAGCTGGCGCGCTCGCTGGCAAGGAAGGCGACGGCCTCGGCGACCTCCTCCGGCCGCGCGACCCGTGCCAGCGGGTGCACCGCGCCCCAGGCCGCGACCAGCGCCTGCTCCGCCTCCGGGGTCCCGTCCGAGAACCTGCGCGCGGCGAGGCGGAGCATCGGGGTGTCGACCGAGCCGGGGCACACCACGTTGACCCGGACGCCGTGCGCTGCCTCGTCGACCGCGACGGATCGGGCGAAGGCGTTCAGGGCGCCCTTGCTGGTGGTGTATGCCGCGACACTCGCCTGGGTGGCGAGGGCCTGCACCGAGGACACGATGACGACGGACCCACGCGCCCGCGCGGCGCAGGTGGGGCAGCGCGTGCCTGACGACGAGGAAGCAGCCGGTGAGGTTGACCGCAAGCACCTCGTCCGCGTCGTCGCTGACGTCCACGGCCCGGCCCACCGCCACGCGGACACCGGCGGGCCACTCCCGCAGTGCCTGGTCGACCTCGTCCTGCTCACGGCCGCAGAGCGTCACCCGGGCACCTCGCCGGGCCACGAGCTCGGCAACGGCCCTGCCGATGCCGCTGCTGCCACCGGTGACCAGCACGACCCTGCCGTCCAGCTCACCCACCGTGTCGTTCCTCCCTGCCGGCCCGCCCCCATCATGGCGCCACGGGCGCCGAGCGTGGGGATCGACCGCTACAACGCCAGGCTCAGGAAAGCGGCTGTGAAGCGGCGGGGTGTCGTGGTTGCCACCGTCGCCGAGTGGGACGCGCGTTCGATGCTGGCGGACGACACCGTGCACCCCATCGACAGCGGGCACCGCCAGATCGGACGGGCCGTCGCCGACGCCTTACCGTGCGGCGGTGGCGTCCATGGCGACGACCAGGGCGGTCCAGGACTGAGGGATCGCACCGAGGCCCTCTCCGGTCTCGGGGTTCCAGTACTCCGCCCACCCGCTGGCCAGCGCCCCGGACACCGTGCGGTCGGCGAGCGCCACCGCCCGGTCGGTGCGGCCCCACCTGCGCTCGGCGAGCCAGAGGAGGTAGCTCAGGTGCGGCCACGCCGCACCTCTCCAGTAGGCAGCGGGGTCGTAGGCCGGATGGTGGCGGGCCACGTTGGTCGGCCCGAACTCGGCGGCGAAGCGCTGCGGGTCCTCCAGCTGGTCGAGCGCCGCGAGGGCCCGCCCGCGGTCCGCGGTCGCGAGGGCACCCATGACCCCGTCGCTGATCGGGACTCGCACCGAGGGGCCGCCGCCGACGATCGCGAGGTCGTCCCAGAGCTGCTGCTCCTCGTCCCACAGGTGCTCGTCCATGGCGTCCGCGAGACGGGCCGCGCGCCGCGCCAGCTCGGGGTCGTCGAGCAGATGGGCCAGCTCGGCCATGTTGAAGACGGCGTAGGCGTTGAACGCGGCGGGGGCGACGACGAAGGTGGAGGACCACGCGGCGGCTCCGTCATCGTGGAAGGTGAGGTCGCCCATCCGCTGCTTGTTCCACGCCGTGCGGGCCGCCCGGTCGTAGTCCCGGGCGGTCCGCCCGGGAGCCCCCCAGTCGTCCCAGCGTGGTGAGTGGTCGTTCCCCGCCTCCCAGGGGTGGACCACGTAGAGCAGGCCATGGTGCGTCCGGCGACGGGACCAGATCCAGTCCAGCCCCCGTCGCGCCCCGGCCAGGACCTGCGTCCCGGGCATGAACCCGTGCTCGGCGAGCACCTTCGCGGCGTGGGCGAACATCGGCGGCTGGCTGAGGGACGAGGTCCCGGCCACCGGGCCCAGCCAGGTGTCGGGGGCGGACCCGGCATACCTCATATGGGGCACGAGCCCCTCGGTCAGCTGGCCGGCGAGCACGGCCGCGAGCTCTCTCGTGGCGCGAGGGTCGCCCAGGTGCGCCCAGACGACGGCGTGGAAGCAGGAGTCCCACAGCCAGAGGTGAGGGTAGGTCGAGGGGTTCGGCACGCAGAAGCCCCTGGTCTCGTCCCAGTGCGCCTCCATGACGCGTCGCGCCTCGGTCCGCACCCGGGCGCTTCCGCTTGCCACTGCCGGCTGCCCGCGTGTCAGGCGGTGCGCCGACGGAGGGTGAGCGAGCCCAGGGCGAGGGCGAGCACGATGAACCCGAGCACGATCCCGACGTCGGCCGCCACGTCGGACGCCGCGTCGGCCCTCGACTGGACCGCGTGCATCGCGTCGACGGCATACG
>JBPCOG010000142.1:0-11513 GCA_051000455.1 Lapillicoccus sp.
TCGATGACCACCGGGATGATCATCGGCCGGCGCTTGATCTTGCCGCCCACCCAGGTCCCGATGGCGCGGCGAATGACCTGTTGCAGCTCGTATTCGTCGCGGACCCCGTTGCCGGTCGCATCGGCGAGCGCCTGCTCCACCTTGGGGATGATCTGGTCGAAGACGTGCTCGTCCTCGGCGAAACCACGTGCGGTGATCTCCGGACCGGCCGCGATCTTGCCGGTGGCCGCGTCGATGACGACGATGCAGGTAATGAAGCCCTCGTCGCGCAGGATGCGCCGGTCCCGCAGCAAGGCCTCCGTGGTCCCGCCCACGGACGAGCCGTCGACGTAGATGTAACCGCACGGCACCGATCCGGCGATACGGGCCCGGCCGTCGACCAGGTCGATGACGACGCCGTCCTCGGCGACGAGGACATTCCTGCGCGGCACCCCCGACGCCACCGCGAGCTCGGCGTTGGCCACGAGGTGTCGCCACTCGCCGTGCACCGGCAGGACGTTGCGCGGCTTGACGATGTTGTAGCAGTAGAGCAGCTCGCCGGCGCTGGCATGCCCGGAGACGTGCACCCGGGCGTTGCCCTTGTGCACGACGTTGGCCCCGAGACGCATCAGCCCGTTGATGACGCGGTAGACGGCGTTCTCGTTGCCGGGGATGAGCGAGCTCGCCAGCAGGACCGTGTCGCCCTTGCCGACCTCGATGCGGTGGTCCCGGTTGGCCATCCGAGACAGTGCCGCCATCGGCTCGCCCTGGCTGCCGGTGCAGATGAGCACGACCTTGTTGTCGGGCATGTTGTCGAGCCTCTTGACGTCGACCAGGACACCGTCCGGCACGTGCAGGTAGCCGAGCTCGGCCGCGATCCCCATGTTGCGCACCATCGAGCGTCCCACCATGGCCGCCTTGCGTCCCGAGGCATGGGCCGCGTCGAGGACCTGTTGGACCCGGTGGACATGCGAGGAGAAGCAGGCGACGATGACCCGCCGCTGTGCCTGGCGGAAGACGGTGGCGATGGCGGGGGCGATGTCGCGCTCGGGGGTGGTGAAACCGGGGACCTCGGCGTTGGTCGAGTCAACGAGGAACAGGTCGACGCCCTCCTCGCCGAGCCGGGCGAAGGCACGCAGGTCGGTCAGCCGCCCGTCCAACGGCAGCTGGTCCATCTTGAAGTCACCCGTGTGCAGGAGCGTGCCGGCGGCGGTCCTGACGAAGACTGCCAGGGCGTCGGGGATCGAGTGGTTGACGGCGATGAACTCGAGGTCGAAGACGCCGAGCTGCTCGCGCTGGCCCTCCTTGACGGTGAGGGTGTAGGGCGTGATCCGGTGCTCGCGCAGCTTGGCCTCGATGAGCGCGAGGGTGAGGCGCGAGCCGATCAGGGGGATGTCCGGCTTGCCGCGCAGCAGGTAGGGGACGGCGCCGATGTGGTCCTCATGGCCGTGGGTGAGCACGATGGCCTCGACGTCGTCGAGACGGCCGTCGAGGTAGGCGAAGTCCGGCAGGATCAGGTCGATGCCGGGGTGGTGGTCCTCCGGGAAGAGCACTCCACAGTCGATGATGAGCAGCCTTCCCCTGGTCTCGAGGACGGTCATGTTGCGGCCTACCTCGCCGAGGCCGCCGAGCGCGACGACGCGCAGGCCGTTCTCGGGCAGTGGTGGCGGCGGTTCCGGTTGGGCGTGGACGGACTGGCTCAACTGATTCCTGACTGGGAAAGACCCTCTCGCAGCTTTGCGAGGTGGCTGGGTGGGGACTGGAGCAGGGGCAGGCGCACGGCCGCGGAGTCGATGATGCCGAGCTGCCGGAGTGCCGCCTTGGCCATGATCGCGCCCTGGGAGGTGTTCATGATGGCCTCCACCGCCGGGATGAGCTGCCGGTGGATCTCGATGGCGCGGGGAAGGTCACCGGACGCGACGCAGGTGAGCATCTCGGTATACAGGGTGCCGGCGACGTGACCGACGACGCTGGCGATGCCGGCGGCGCCCTGGGTGAGGTGCGCGAGGTTGGCGATGTCGTCGCCGGAGTACCACTGCAGGTCGGTCTCGCGCATCACCAGGGACGCGGCCCATAGGTCGCCCTTGGCGTCCTTGACGGCGACGATGGCCGGGTGGTCGGCGAGGCGCAGAAGCGTCGCCGTCTCGATCGGTGTGCCGGTGCGTCCCGGGATGTCGTAGACCATGACCGGCAGGTCGGTCGCGTCGGCCACGGCAACGAAGTGCGCGTGGACTCCGTCCTGGGTCGGCTTGTTGTAGTAGGGGGTGACGACGAGCAGGCCGGTGGCACCGGCCGCCTCGGCCTGCTTCGCGCAGCGGACACTGTGGGCCGTGTCGTTGCTCCCCACCCCGGCGATGACGTGGCCGCGGTCACCGAGCGCCTGGGCCACCGCGGCGACCACGCGGGACTTCTCGTCGTCGGAGGTGGTGGCCGACTCCCCCGTCGTGCCGTTGACGATGACGCCGTCATGCCCGGTGTCCAGCAGGTGGCTCGCCACCTTCTGCGCACCGTCGAGGTCCAGGGCCCCGTCCGGGCGCATCGGGGTGACCATCGCCGTCAGCTGGCGGCCGAAGGGGGGCGTCGTGCTCATTGCCTCAGGCTATCGCGGCACGCGGACACAGGTGAGGCGCCACCCGCGCGTGCCGGATCAAGCGGCCACACCTGACTCAACTGCCCCACGTCGCCCTGGGTCCCGGCCACGGGCGTCCCGGCCACGGCGTCCCGGCCACCGCGTCCCCCGTCGGTGCTACCTTGCGCTCGTGCGCCAGTACCTCGACCTGCTCGACCACGTCGTCAGAGACGGCGTCACGAGGAGCGACCGCACCGGCACCGGGACGATGAGTGTCTTCGGGCACCAGATGCGCTTTGACCTCGCCGCAGGTTTCCCCGTCGTCACGACCAAGCGCTTGCACCTGACGTCGATCATCGGCGAGCTGCTGTGGTTCCTGCGCGGCGACACCAACGTGCGGTGGCTGCAGGAGCGCGGCATCCGGATCTGGGACGAGTGGGCGGACGAGAACGGGGACCTCGGGCCGGTGTACGGCTACCAGTGGCGCTCCTGGCCCACCCCGGACGGCAGGCACGTCGACCAGATTGCCGGGGTCATCGACTCGATCCGGGCCAACCCCGACTCGCGGCGCCACATCGTCAGCGCGTGGAACGTCGCCGACGTCGACAAGATGGTGCTGCCACCGTGCCACACGATGTTCCAGTTCTACGTCGCCAACGGACGGCTCTCCTGCCAGCTCTACCAGCGCTCGGCGGACGTCTTCCTCGGCGTGCCCTTCAACATCGCCTCGTACGCCCTGCTCACCATGATGGTGGCGCAGGTCTGCGAGCTGGAGCCGGGCGAGCTCGTCCACACGCTCGGCGACACGCACCTCTACCTCAACCACCTCGAACAGGCGCGGCTGCAGCTCACGAGGGACCCCCTCCCGCTGCCCCGCATGAAGATCGCCCCCGGCCGGTCGATCGACGAGTTCGACCTCGCCGACTTCGAGCTCGTCGGCTACGAGTCGCACCCCTCGATCAGGGCGCCGATCGCCGTATGACGAGCGTGACGCTCATCGCCGCCGTCGGGAGGAACCGGGTCATCGGCACCGAGGGGGGTATGCCGTGGCACCTGCCAGAGGACCTGTCCTTCTACAAGCGGACGACCATGGGCCACCCCATGGTCATGGGGCGCAGGACCTTCGACGCGATCGGGCGCGTCCTCCCCGGGCGGCGCACCATCGTCATCACGCGGCAGGCGGGGTGGACCCACCCCGGTGTCGAGACCGCCCACTCCTTCGCCGACGCCCTCTCCCTCGCAGGACCGGTCGGCGAGGTGTTCGTGTGCGGCGGGGGGCAGGTCTACGCCGAGGCGATGGCGTGGGCGCACCGGCTGCTGATCACGGAGGTCGACCAGGAGCCTGCGGGGGACGTGCTCTTCCCGGAGATCGACACCGGCGCCTGGCAGGAGACGGCCCGCGAGGCTCGGGACGGCTTCTCCTGGGTGGCCTACGAACGGCGCTCCTGAGGCACTCGACGCGATCCGAGCGCGAGTCGGCGTCGGCTCACGCGTCGTAGTCCAGATGCACGCTGTCGGTGACCGGGTGTGACTGGCAGGCGAGCACGATCCCGGCCGCGACCTCCTCGGGCTCTAGCGCGTAGTTGCGGTCCATGCGTACCTCCCCGGCGACGAGCCGGGCCCGGCAGGTCCCGCACACGCCGCCGGTACAGCTGAAGGGCGCATCGGGGCGCTCCCGGAGGGTGGCCGCGAGGATCGACTCGTCCCTCGTCGGCATGGCGATGACAGTGGTGCGTCCGTCGAGGTTGACGGTGACGACGGCTGCCGGCGGCGCGCCGCTGTCCGGCTCGGTCGGCCGCGGCGGGGGCGCACCGCCCTGCTCGTCGACGTGGAACACCTCATGGTGGACGTGGTGGTGGTCGACCCCGCCCTCGCGGAGCAGGTTCCGGGCGTCCTCGACCATCGCGAACGGCCCGCAGAGGTACCACTCGTCGACGCCGTCGACCGGCACGAGGGTGGCGAAGATCCGCTGGAGCCGATCGACGTCGAGCCGTCCGTGGAAGAGCTCGACGTCCTGGGCCTCGCGAGAGAGCACGTGGACGAGGTGGAAGCGTCCCGGAAAGCGGTTCTTCAGGTCCTCGAGCTCCTCGAGGAACATGATCGTGTCGGTTCGACGGTTCCCGTAGAGCAGGGTCACCCGACTCGCAGGCTCCTCCTCGAGCGCCGTCGTGACGAGGGACAGGACCGGGGTGATGCCAGAGCCCGCGGCGACGGCCACGTGGTGGCGCGCCCGGTCGGGTGTCGTCGCGCACGTGAAGCCGCCCATCGGGGTCATCACCTCGACCTCGTCGCCGGGCCGCAGGGCGTCGTTGAGCCAGCCGGACATCCGGCCTCCCGGAACCCGGGCCGCGGCCACGCGCAGCCGGCCCACGCGGCCGGCGTCGGCCCGGGACTGGCAGATCGAGTAGGACTGGCGCACGTCCTCGCCGTCGATGGTGGCCCGCAGCGTCAGGTGCTGCCCGGGCTCGAAGGCGTACTCGTCCTGCAGCTCGGGCGGCACGGCGAAGGTGACGGTGACGGCTTCGTCGGTGAGCCGCTGGACGTCGGCCACGGCAAGCAGGTGGAACCTCGCCCGGCGTACCGCCGGCTTGGTCAGCAGGGCAGCCATCAGATCGCCTTGAACTCCTCGAAGGGCTCCCGGCAGGTCTCGCAGCGCCGCAGCGCCTTGCACGCGGTCGAGCCGAAGTGCGCCAGCTCGGTGGTGTCCGTCGAGCCGCACTGCGGGCAGGCGACGACGTGCCGGGCCAGGCTGACCGGCACCGGACCACCCGCACCGGCCGGACCACCCGCACCGGCGGGACCACCCGCACCGGCCGGCCCGTCAACCGGCCCGGCCGCCGCGGGCGGAGCGATCCCCGAGGCCGCGAGCCGCTCCCGGCCGAGGGGCGAGAGCCAGTCCGTGGTCCATGCCGGGCTCAGGATCGTCGCGACGGTGGCCACGTAGCCGTGCCGACGGCATACATGGGTGATCTGGTCGGTGATGGCGGCGACGGCGGGGCAGCCGGAGTAGGTCGGCGTGATCGTCACCGTGACCTCGCCGGTGTCACCCTCGGCGGCGACGCGGCGCAGGATGCCGAGGTCCATGATCGTCACGACGGGAACCTCCGGGTCGGGGATCGCCTCGACCGCCGCCACCAGCTCCTCGACCGTGGACCGCGTTGTGCCAGAGGGCATCACGCCGGTCACCATGTCGCACCCGGGTGGGACCGGGCGATGTGCTGCAGCTCGGCGAGCAAGAACCCCATCGGCCGCGAGTGGACGCCCGCCCGGCCACCGCGCGAGCGCCAGGGCGCAGCGTCGGGCATCGCCAGCGTGGCCTGGGCGACGACCCGCTCGACCCGACGCAGGACCTGCTCGTGCCCCTGCGAGGGGGGACGGCACAGCCCCGCCTCCGCGGCCGCCACGCTGACCGGGTCGTCGTCGAACAGCTCGTCGACGAAGGGCGCGACAGCCACGAGCGCAGCCTGCATCCGCTCGTGCGACTCCGGCGTCCCGTCGCCGAGACGCAGCACCCACTGGTGCGCGTGGTCGTGGTGGTAGCGGACCTCCTTGAGCGCCTTGCCCGCCACCCCTGTCAGCGTCTCGTCCCTCGAGCCGCCCACCCCGTCGGCGTAGAGCCACGTCTGGTAGCCGGAGAACCACAGCAGCCGGGCCATCTCGACGGCGAAGTCGCTGCGCTCCTGCTCGACGAGGTGCACGTTGCGGAACTCCCGCTCGTCCCGGGCGTAGGCGAGCTCGTCCTCGGTGCGTCCCGTCCCGTCGAGCTGGCCCACGCGCTGGTAGAGGGCGCGCGCCTGGCCCAACAGGTCGAGGCTGATGTTGGCCAGCGCCATGTCCTCCTCGATCTGGGGGGCGTTGGTCAGCCACTCGCCCAGCCGCTGGGCGTAGACGAGGGCGTCGTCCGCAAGACCGAGCAGGTATGCCGCGGCGAGAGTCCCGTCGTCCGGCACGTCGCCGGTCACAGGTACTCCACGTCGTCGGGGACGTCGTAGAACGTGGGGTGTCGATAGACCTTGTCGGCCGCGGGGTCGAAGAAGGAGTCCTTCTCGTCCGGGCTGCTCGCCGTGATCGAGCCGGCCGCCACCACCCAGATGGACACGCCCTCCTGCCGCCTGGTGTAGACGTCGCGGGCGTTGCGCAGTGCCATCCCGGCGTCGGGTGCGTGCAGCGAGCCGACGTGCACGTGCGACAGGCCGCGCTTGGCACGGACGAAGACCTCCCACAGCGGCCAGCTGCGGTCCGTGGCCGCCGACCCCGTGGCCGCCGCCCCCGTGGCCGCCGCCCCCGTCGGTGCCGGCTGCGTCACGGAGCCGCCCCTCCGGCGCGGGCGGCCTGCTTGGCGGCATACGCGTTGGCGGCCTCCCGGACCCAGTCGCCCTCCGCGTGCGCCCGCTGCCGGTGGGCGATCCGCTCCGCGTTGCAGGGCCCGTCGCCGCGAAGGACGCGCCGGAACTCGTCCCAGTCGATGGGGCCGAAGTCCCAGTGGCCACGCTCCTCGTTCCAGGCGAGGTCCGGGTCGGGGAGCGAGAGGCCGAGCCGGCCGGCCTGCGGGACGGTCATGTCGACGAACCTCTGGCGCAGGTCGTCGTTGCTGAACCGCTTGATCCCCCAGGCCATCGACTGCTCCGTGTGGCCACCCCTGGCCGCCGCGTCACCCGTGTCCGGCGGCCCGAACATCATCAGTGCCGGCCACCACCACCGGTCGGCCGCGTCCTGTGCCATCGCGCGCTGGGCCTCGGTCCCCCGCATCAGCGTCCAGAGGATCTCGAAGCCCTGCCGCTGGTGGAAGGACTCCTCCTTGCAGACCCGGGCCATCGCCCGGGCGTAGGGCCCGTAGGAGCAGCGGCAGAGCGGCACCTGGTTCATGATGGCCGCGCCGTCGACGAGCCAGCCGATGGCGCCGCAGTCGGCCCACGTGAGCGTCGGGTAGTTGAAGATCGACGAGTACTTCTGCTGGCCGGCGTCGAGCCTGGCCAGCAGCTCGGCACGGTCGACGCCGAGGGTCTCGGCGGCGCTGTAGAGGTAGAGCCCGTGGCCGGCCTCGTCCTGGACCTTGGCGATGAGGATCGCCTTGCGCCGCAGCGACGGGGCACGGGTGATCCAGTTGCCCTCCGGCTGCATGCCGATGATCTCGGAGTGGGCGTGCTGGGCGATCTGGCGGATCAGCGTCTGGCGGTAGGCGTCCGGCATCTCGGCCCGCGGCTCGACCCGCTGCTCGGCGTCGATGAGTCCGTCGAACGTGCCCGCCTCGGCGGCGTTGAGCGGCTCGTCAGGGTCGATGACCTCGGTGCCATACATGTGTCCAGTATCCGGGATGCGCCGCGACCGGGCAAACGCCTGGCCTCACGACGGGTCAGGCGGGCTGGTGACGCAGGTGCAGCACCCCGGTCGCCGGCGTCGAGCTCGACACCAGCGTCAGGGAGGCCCGGCCGACGGAGGGCCGGCTCAGCCCGTCGAGTCGATGTACCACCTGCCGTCGATGCGCACGAGCTCGATGGTGTTCGCGTAGCCCGCGGGCACCTGCGTGATCTGGTCAGGCCGGACCGTCGCCTTGTCCCCGTTGACGCTGGCCCCCGTCACCTTGGCCTGGCGCAGCGCGGCGAACTCCTCGCTCCTGACCTCGGCGAGCACCTTCTGCAGGCCCACCCGGCACTGGGCGAGAAGGTCCCCCTGCAACGGCCGGCCGCCAGTCGAGACGACGCCACAGGCTGCGTCCGGGTTCTTGTCGCCCATGGCGTGCATGAACGTCTCCACGGTCGCGGCCGGACCGGGACTGCTGGAGCACGAGGCCGCTGCGGCGGCCATGGCCGTGGCGGTGGCCAGGCGGGCCACCCGCGAGAGGGCTCTGCTCACCTGCCCATCAAAGCACCCTGCGAGGATGGGCCGGTGACGGCCGACCACGCGCATCCCCACCACGGGCCGAACGCCGAGCGGGGACCGGTGGCCGACGCCAGCGTCCGGCTCGCCCGCGTCAGCGACGCGCCCGCGGTCGGCATGGTGCAGGCGATCCTCTGGACCGAGGTGTATGCCGGTCTGCTGCCTCCCGAGGTCCTCGCCGAGTTCCAGCCCCAGTCCTTCGCCAGGGTCTGGCGCGACTCGCTGGTGGCGCCGCCCAGCCCCGCCCACCGGCTGCTCGTGGCCTGTGCCGGTGAGCAGGTTGTCGGCTTCTCCGCTGTGGGAACGTCGAGCGATCCCGCCGGGTGCGAGGGTGACGGGGAGATCCTCGTGCTGGGAGTCCACCCGGAAGCCCGCCGTGCCGGGCACGGTTCGCGGCTGCTCAACGCCTCGGTCGACACCGCGCGTGGTGCCGGCTTCCAGCGCCTCGGCGTGTGGCTCCCCTGGCGTGACGAGGTGACCCGGCGCTTCCTGGTCGCTGCCGGCTTCGCTCCCGATGGCGCCTTCCGGGACCGCGTTCTCGGGCCCGTGCAGTCGGACGTGTTCCGCGAGGTGCGGCTCCGCGCGGCCATCGACTCCTGAGCGACGGCGCGCCGGACGAACACAAGGCGTGCTCGACGGCTCGAAATTGCCCCGCCATGCCGCGCGTGGTTGCTGCACCTCCTCGGCCACTCTGCGATGCCCCGCTGGCTGGGGCACCGCACGTGCGGTGGCTTACCCGGCAGGTGGGGTGGCGTGTCTGCCACGATGCAGGGCGTGAAAGGCACGGAGGGCACCGGAGGTGCGGAAGGCGCGGAAGGCGCGGAGGGCACCGGAGGTGCGGAAGGCGTCGAGGACGACGCACCGGGACGGGAGCGACGGCGCGCCGTCGTCCGCCAGGCACTGTCCGTCGGCCTCGCGACGAGCGCCTACGGAGTCAGTTTCGGAGCCATCTCCGTCGCGTCCGGCCTCACTGTCGGGCAGACCGTCACGTTGTCCCTGCTGCTCTTCAGCGGTGTGTCGCAGTTCGCGCTCTTCGGCATCCTCGGCGCTGGCGGGAGCGGCGGCGCCGCGATCGCGACGTCGACGCTGCTCGGCGTGCGGAACGGGCTCTACGCCCTTCAGGTCAGCCGCATCCTCGAGGCGACGGGACTTCGCCGGCTGGGCGCTGCACAGCTGACCATCGACGAGTCGACCGCGGTCGGCATCGCCCAGTCCACCCCCGCGGCGGGGCGACTGGGTTTCTGGATGACGGGCGCGACCGTCTACCTCGGGTGGAACGTCACGACCCTGCTGGGCGCGGTCATCGGCAACGCGCTCGGCGACCCGAAGACCTACGGCTTTGACGCTGCAGCCGCCGCGGCGTTCTGCGCGCTGCTCTGGCCGAGGCTGACCTCACGGGATGCCGCGGTGGTCGGCCTCGTCGCCGCCATCCTCGCCGCCCTGCTCGTGCCGGCGTCACCACCCGGCATACCGGTGCTCCTCGGCGCACTGGCTGCCGTCGGCATGGGTCTGCTCCCCGAGCGCGGGGGAGGGCTCGCGTGACCACCTGGCTGACCGTCCTGGCGGCATGCGCCCTGGCGTACGCGCTCAAGCTCGCCGGCTACCTTGTGCCACACCGGCTGCTGGACGGAAGACGGGTCCGCCGGATCACCGCCCTCCTGCCCGTCGCGCTACTCGCCGCCCTCGTCATGGTGCAGGCCTTCGCCGGCGCCGGCCGCACCCTGGTGCTCGACTCGCGTGCCGCCGGGCTCGGCGTCGCGGTCGTCGCCCTGCTGGTGCGCGCGCCGTTCCTCGTCGTCGTCGTGCTGGCGGCGGCCACCGCCGCCGCGCTGCGCCACCTCGGCTGGCCGTGACCGCTGTCGGTGCCCCGGCCTACGCTGGGCCCATGGAGCAGAGAGTCAGCCTCGTCACCCTCGGCGTGGGCGACCTGGCGCGGGCCCGCGCGTTCTCCGAGGCGCTCGGCTGGCGGGCCGGTTCGACGCCCGACGACGTCGTCTTCTACCAGAGCGGCAGCATGATCGTCGCCCTGTGGGGCAGGGGCCAGCTCGCCGAGGACACGATGGTCACCGACTCCGGCGGTTGGGGCGGCATCACGTTCGCCCACAACGTCCGCACCCGCGATGAGGTCGACGCCGTCCTCGCCGAGGCCCAGGCGGCCGGAGCCACCATCCTGCGCACGGCTGCCGAGACAGAATGGGGGGGCTACTCGGGCGTCTTCGCCGACCCGGACGGGCACCCGTGGGAGGTGGCGCACAACCCCGGGTGGACCATCACCGACGAGGGCGCCACGCTGCTCAGGAGCTGAGCCCCAGGTAGTGCTCGAGCCCCACCGTCAGCCCTGGGTGGTCCGCCACCGCGCGCACGCCGGCCAGCACGCCGGGCATGAACGAGGCCCGGTCGAAGGAGTCGTGCCGGACCGTGAGCAGCTCGCCGACGTTGCCGAGCAGCACCTCCTGGTGGGCCACGAGCCCGCGCAGCCGCACCGAGTGGACCGGTATGCCGTGCACCCGCCCGCCCCGGGCACCCTGCGGGTCGCTCGTGGTGGCGTCGGGAACGCTGCCGAGGCCAGCAGCCTCGCGGGCTGCGCCCACGAGGTCCGCGGTGCGCGCCGCCGTGCCCGACGGGGCGTCAACCTTGTCGGGGTGGTGCAGCTCGATGATCTCCACCGACTCGTAGAAGCGAGCCGCCTGATGCGCGAACGACATCATGAGGATTGCGCCGATGGCGAAGTTCGGGGCGACGAGCACGCCCACGGGCGAGCCGGACCGCGACCGGGCAGCCTCGGCGAGCTGGCCGGCGAGGTTCTCCAGCCGGGCAGCGTCCCACCCGGTGGTGCCGACCACGACGTGGACGCCGTGGGCGACGCAGTGCGCGACGTTCGCCGGCGACGCGTCCGGCACGGAGAACTCGACGACGACGTCGGCCCCGGCCAGATCCCCGAGGTCGTCACCGAGGTCGAAGGTACCGACGAGCCGCAGGTCGGCTGCGGCCTCGACCACCCGGCATACCTGCGAGCCCATCCGTCCGGACGCCCCGATCACCGACACCGCAGTCTGGTCGCTCACGTGGCGAATCCTAACGAGCACCC
>JBPCOG010000255.1:0-7017 GCA_051000455.1 Lapillicoccus sp.
TGAACCTGCGGCCTCTTCGTCCCGAACGAAGCGCGCTACCAAGCTGCGCCACACCCCGTGGCAAACCGCCAGTCGTGCGTGGCAGCCCAGCGAGGATAGCCGAGTCGCCGCCACTCGTCCCAATCGGGCACCCGCTCCGCTCCGGTCCGCACGCGTCTTGGCGCTCACGGCGCCAGCGGCGCTCAGGGCATCAGCGTGGCACCAGGGTCAGCAGGCTCGCCTCTGGACGGCAGGCGAAGCGGACTGGTGCGTACGGGGACGTCCCGAGGCCGGCGGACACCTCGAGCCATGACGCGTCCTGCGGCGCGGGCCCGCCGTCGGCCACGCCCGCACCGGGCCACCACCGGGACAGGCCCTTGGCGCGGCGGCGGTCGATGTCGCAGTTGGTGACCAGGGCGCCGTAGAACGGCACGCAGAGCTGACCGCCGTGCGTGTGCCCGGCCAGGATCAGCCCCGCCCCGTCGGCCGTCATCGGGTCCAGCACTCGCTGGTAGGGCGCGTGCGTGACGCCGATGGTGAGGTCCGCCGACGGGTCGGCGAGGCCGGCCACGACGTGGTAGCGGTCACGGCGCAGGTGGGGGTCGTCGACCCCGACGAACTCGACGGTCGACCCGGCGACGCCGAGCGTCCCCCGGGAGTTGGTGAGGTCGAGCCATCCCCCGTGACGCATGCCGTCCACCAGCCCGGCCGTCGGCAGCGGGACGGTCTTGAGTGCGTTGCGTTGCACGCCCGGAGCCAGGTAGAACACCGGGTTCTTGAAGGTCGGCGCGAAGTAGTCGTTGGACCCGAGCACGAACACGCCGGGCACCTCCAGCAGCGGCTCCAGCGCGGTGAGCAGCACCGCGACCGCGTGGGGGTGCGCGATGTTGTCCCCGGTGTTGACGACGAGGTCGGGCTCGAGCTCTGCCAGGGAGCGCACCCAGTCGGCCTTGCGTCGCTGGCCCGGCATGAGATGGATGTCGGCGAGGTGCAGGACGCGCAGCGGCCGGTGTCCCACGGGCAGCACCGGCACGGTATACCGGCGCAACGCGAACGCGTTGCGCTCGACCAGCGCTCCGTAGCCCACGCTGCCGAGCCCGACGGCGGCCAGCGCCAGGCCGGCGCGCTTGAGGGGGTGCATCGAGCCATCCTCGCAAACGACACCACCACCTGCTGAGCGCGGGGCGGCGGTCGGCACCCTGTCAGACTGGCGCCCATGAGCGACGCCCCCCGTAACGAGACCCTGAAAGAGACCCTGCGGTGCGACCTGACCGCGGCCATGCGCCGGCGCGACGTGGTGGGGACCGCGACCCTGCGAATGGCCCTGACGGCGATCACCAACGAGGAGGTTGCCGGGCGGACCCACCGAGAGCTCAGCGACGAGGACGTGCTCAGCGTGCTGGGCAAGGAGGCCAGGAAGCGCAAGGAGGCTGTCACGGCATACACCGATGCAGGTCGTCCCGAGCTCGCCGGGAGGGAGCAGGCCGAGCTCGCGGTCCTCGAGGGCTACCTGCCGGCGCAGCTGGGCGACGAGGAGCTCGAGACGCTCGTCGCCGCGGCGGTGGCGGAGACTGGCGCCGCCGGTATGCCGCAGCTCGGGCTGGTGACGAAGGCGGTTCTGCCGCGGGTGGCGGGCCGGGCAGACGGAGGCCGCGTCGCCGCCATGGCGCGCCGGGCACTCAACGGCTGAGCGCGCCGGTCACGGCTTCTTGGTCGGCGTGGGCGGCGGCTGCGGTGGTGGTGGCGGCGGTGGAGCCGTCGTCGTGGGCGGCGGCGGCGGAGGCGGGGTCGTGGGAGGCGGCGGCGGCGGGGTCGTGGGAGGTGGCGGCGGCGTCACGGTTGGCTTCGGGGGAGCCGGGCCCTGGGTCACCGGTGGCGGCGGGGGCGCGGGTGGCTGGGTCACCACCGACGGTCTCGGCGCCGGGGGGAGCTGGAAGGTCGGGGGGGCCGGCGGGAGGAAGATCGGCGGGGAGGGGAGCGGGCCGGAGGAGAGGTTCAGCGTCACCACCGTGCCCCGGGTGGCCTGCCCGCTGGGGGTAGTGTCGACGACCATGCCGGCAGGCAGGATGGAGGGCTGCCTGGAGGCGCCGATCTGGACCGCGAAGCCGGCCGGCTCCAGCAGCTTTCGGGCCTCGTCCACGGACAGCCCGAACACGGTGGGAATGTCGATCGGCTCGCCGTTGAGGATCTTGTCGCTGGGGGTCCCGAACGGAGCCTTGGGCTGGCCCTGCAGGGCGCGGTCCATGATGCCCTTCCAGATCGGTGCCGCGATGCTGGCACCGAAGACCGTCTTGTAGGACTGCCCGGCCAGCTTGATGTTGTCCAGCACCCGGCTGTTGCCTTTGTCGTCGGGCGTGCCGACCCACACAGCCGTGGACAGCTGCGGGGTGAAGCCGACGAACCACGTCTCGTTGTTCCCGTCGGTCGTGCCCGTCTTGCCGGCCGCCGGGCGACCATCGGCGAGGGCGCTCGCCCTGGCCGTCCCGTTGGGACCGAGCACGTTGGTCATGATCGAGGTGACACCGCGGGCGACGTCGGGGTCGACCGGCTGCTGGCAGTTGCTCCCTGCGGGCGGCAGCGGAAGGGGCTTCTTGTCCTTGGTGATGGAGATGACGGGGACGGGTTCGCAGTGCTTGCCCTCCGCGGCCAGCGTGCCGTAGGCGCTGGCCACCGTCATCGGCGAGACCGAGTCGGTACCGAGGACGATGGCTGCCGGGAACGGCTTGACCCTGTCCCCGTTGCTCTGGTGCAGACCCATCTTCGTCTCCGTGTCGCGGACCTTGCAGGCACCGAGTCCGGAGACGAGGCTGGCGAACGCCGTGTTGATCGACCGCGCCGTGGCGTCGATGAGGCTCATGTTCCCCTCCGGCACCTGCTCGTCGTTGCGCACCATCCACGGGTTCTTGCCGAGGCCGCACGCGTCGGGGAAGTCCGCCCGCGTGTACGTCGCCGCATCTCGGGGCCCTGCGGCCCTGGCGAACACGGTGCTGTTCGCGGGCATGCCGCTCTCGAGGGCCGTGACGAGGGCGAATGCCTTCTCCGTGGAGCCGAACCCGAACCCGAGCGAGCCGCCGTACTTCGTGTCCACGGCCCAGTTGACGGTCGTCTCGCTCTGGTTGCGGGGGGTGAGGCTGTAGCGCGTGCTCTGGGCCATCGCGCGGACCTGCCCGGTGCCGGGCTCGACGACGACTGCCGCGGACCCGACGGCCTGGTCGTTGCCGATGGGCACCCGGCGTTCGACCTCCTCCTGCGCGATCTTCTGGATGCCCGGGGCCAGGGTCGTCTGGATCGTCAGGCCGCCGCGGTACAGCGTCGCGGACCGGTCCTTCTCCGTCTTGCCGAGCGCCGCCGACAGGGAGGGGTCGGTCTTGAGCCACGCGATGAGGTAGTCGCAGAAGTACGGGTACGGCGAGGCCTGGCAGGAGTTCTTGGCGGGGCTCACGCGGAGCATGTCCTTCAGCGGCACCGCTGCCGCGTCGGTCAGCTCCTTGTCGCTGATGAGGCCGAGCTCGTGCATCCGGGCGAGGACGACCCTCTGACGGGCCATCGCCTTGTCCGGGTTGTTCACCGGGTCGGTCGTGCCGGGGTTCTGGGCCAGGCCGGCGATGAGGGCGGCCTCGGGCAGCAACAGGTCCTTGGCACTCTTGCTGAAGTAGTGCCGGGACGCCGCCTCGACGCCGTAGGCCCGGTCACCGTAGTAGACGAGGTTGAGGTAGCTCTCGAGGATCTGGTCCTTGGTGAGGGTCTTCTCGAGCTGGATGGCGTACTTCAGCTCCTGGAGCTTGCGGGTGTAGCTGCGCGCCACCGCGGCCTGCGCCGCGTCCTTGTCACCGGACTTGAGCGCGTTCTCCTGCAGGGTGATCTTGACGTACTGCTGGGTCAGCGTCGACGCGCCCTGCGTGTCGGAGCCGGACGCGTTGGAGACCAGGGCGCGCAGCACCCCGCGCGGGTCGACGCCCCCGTGCTCGTAGAAGCGGCTGTCCTCGATGGCGACCTGCGCCTTGCGCAGGACGGGCGCGACCTCGCTGAGCGGGACGATGATGCGGTTCTCGTCGTAGGGCGTCGCGATGAGCGAACCGTCGGTGGCCAGGATCCGGGACTGCTGCGACAGCGGCGTGCTGGTGAACACGCTCGGCAGCGAGTCGAACACCTCCACGCCGGACCGGGCGGCCGCGCCGGCGGCGCCCACGGCCGGCATGAGCAGGCCGGCGGAGAGCAGGCCCATGACGACCGCGGCTGCCACGAACGCTGCGAGCAGGCTGATCACGCCCGCGACGTTCGTTCTGCGTGCATACATGGCCAAAAGGATAACCCGCGACCGGCAGGACCCTGGCGGCGCGCTCCGACCGAACCGGGCTAGCCCGTTCGGTGGGAAGAACCACCCATCTTGGGCATAGTGCCGCCGGAGATGGCTCCCTAGTGTCGTTCTTGGGCAAATGCATACCTGTTCAAGGTGAAAGCTTGCCCAACAGGGACGGAGAGGGACCCCTCATGACGGTAACCACCGCGACACCCACGCCGGTCTCGCCCATGCTGACCGGCTGGGTCGCCCGGGGCGCATGCCTGAAGGCGGACCCCGACTCGCTGTTCGTCCGCGGCGCGGCGCAGCAGTCGGCCAAGACGGTCTGCCAGAGGTGCCCGGTCATCGCCGAGTGCCTCGCTGAGGCCCTGGACAACCGCACGGAGTTCGGTGTCTGGGGCGGGATGACCGAGCGTGAGCGCCGGGCGCTGCTGCGCCGCCGCCCCAACGTGCCCTCCTGGTGGAACCTCTTCGAGACGGCACGCGTCGCGCAGGCCTACGCCAGCTGACGGGACCCGCGCGTGCGGGTTCACCCTCCCGCCAGCGCCAGGCCCACCTCACGCAGGCTGGCCAGGTCGTGGACGTCCTGTGCCAGCACCGGGACGGTCGCCACCGGTATGCCGGGATGCCCGGCCGTGAAGCGGCGCTGCAGGTTCCGGTGTCGCCCCGCCACCTCGGACAGCTCGGCGTGCAGCCGCAGCAGCCCGGCGGTCGTCACCGCCGACCGGCCCCCCGCCCGTCGCCCGCCGTTCGAGCCGCCCTCCGTCAGCTGCTCGGCGGCCGCAAGCGCCCGCCCGGCGCTGAGGCCAGGGGCGGCCAGCTGCTGCACGCGGTTGACGACGAGGCCGCCGAGCGGCATACCGTCCTGTTCGAGCCGGTCGATGAAGTAGGAGGCCTCCCGCAGCGCGTCCCGCTCCGGTGCCGCGACGACGATGAACGCGGTGCCGCCGTTCTTCAGCAGCGCGTAGGTCTCGTCGGCGCGCTCGCGGAACCCCCCGAACATCGTGTCGAGGGCGCTGACGAAGGTCCGGACGTCATTGAGCAGCTGGCCGCCGAGGACCCGCGTCAACGTGGCGGACACGAGGGTGGCCCCCGCGCTGAGCACCTTGAGATAGGCCCGGCCACCGACCCTGGCCGGAGCCGACAGCAACCGGATGAACCGGCCGTCGAGGAACGAGCCGAGCCGCTTCGGGGCGTCGAGGAAGTCCAGGGCCGAGCGGGACGGGGGGGTGTCGACGACGACGAGGTCCCACGGGGTGGCCGGATCCCTCCCCGCCTGCTGGACGAGCTGGCCGAGCTTCTCCATCGCCATGTACTCCTGGGTCCCGGCGAACGAGGAGGACACCGCCTGGTAGAAGGGGTTGGCGAGGATCTGCTGGGCCTTGTCGGCGACCGCGTGGGCGAGCACCACCTCGTCGAAGGTCCGCTTCATGTCGAGCATCATGGCGTCCAGCGAGCCCCCGTCCGCGGCGGTGAAGCCGGTCACCGGCCGGGGGGTGTTGTCGAGCAGGCCAACGCCGAGGGACTGGGCGAGTCGGCGCGCCGGGTCGATCGTCAGCACGACCACGCGACGGCCCTGCTCTGCTGCCCGCAGCGCCAGTGCCGCTGCCGTCGTCGTCTTGCCGACACCGCCGGCACCGCAGCAGACGATGATCCGCGTCCCCCGGTCGCCCAGCAGCTGGTCGACGTCGAGGTGCGGCGCCGCGCGTGCCGGTCCCCGGCCACCTGCCGGTGCCGGCTCCATCAGCACATCCCCTGGTCCACGAGGATGTCGGCGAGCTCCCGCACCGCGTCGGGGTCGACGCAGTTCGGCAGCACGGGGAGCCGGTAGATCGGCCGGTCCAGGCCCTCGAGGACCCTCAGCTGCTCCGCCTCGAGCCCGACCCGCTCGGCGTGGTCGCGGCCCTCGCGCAGCAGGCCGTCGACGAGCGCGTCGGTGGCCGGCACGCCCACCCTTTCGAGGTCGGCCCGCACCGCGGTGCGCCTGATGCTGGCGGCCGGGGCGGAGTCAACGCCACCGGCGGGCAGCAGCGCCTCCCGCACGTGGTTGGCGACCACGGCGCCGCGGGGCAGGTCCGCGCGGGCGAGGTCGGTGAGCACGTCGACCGTCTCCTGGACGGGCATGTCCTCCAGCAGGGTGACGACGTGAACCGCCGTACGCGACGACTGCAGCATCCGCATGATCGAGTCGGCCTGCGAGCGGATCGGGCCGACCCTGGCCAGTCCGGCCACCTCGGCGTTCACCGAGAGGAAGCGGACCACACGCCCGGTCGGCGGCGCGTCGAGGACGATCGCGTCGTAGGCAAGCCCGTCGGGGCCGCGGCCGGCATCCTCCGGCCTGCCCCGGCCGCCCCTGCGCCGCCTGCTGGCCTCGTAGACCTTGCCGATCAGCAGCACGTCCCGGACGCCGGGTGCGATCGTCGTCGCGAAGTCGATGGCCCCGAACTTCTCCAGCACCCCCCCGGCCCTGCCGAGCTTGTAGAACAGCTGCAGGTACTCCAGCAGCGCGGTCTTGGCGTCGACCGCGAGCCCGATGACCTCCCCGCCCTCGGGCGCGTTCGCGACGCGGGTCTCGGTCGCGGCGAGGGGCGCCACGTCGAAGGTCTGGCTGATCCCCTGGCGTCCCTCGACCTCGACGAGCAGGACCCGCCGGCCCTGCGAGGCGAGGGCGAACGCGAGGGCCGCGGCCACGGTGGTCTTGCCGGTCCCGCCCTTGCCGGTGACGATGTGCAGCCGGA
>JBPCOG010000068.1:0-10461 GCA_051000455.1 Lapillicoccus sp.
TGACCGGGTGGCTGCCCTGGACCGGGACCGCCTGCGACCTGGGACCCGGCCGGCTGGGGCCGGCCACCGCTCTGGATGGTGCCGAGCGCCCGGTCGTCGTTGCGCTTCGTCGGACCGCCGCCGTCGAAGCCGGCCGCAATGACGGTCACCCGGACCTCGTCCCCGAGGGCGTCGTCGATCACCGCGCCGAAGATGATGTTGGCCTCGGGGTGGGCCGCCTCCTGGACCAGGCGTGCCGCCTCGTTGATCTCGAAGAGGCCGAGGTCGGACCCCCCCGAGATGGAGAGCAGGACACCGTGCGCGCCATCGATGCTCGCCTCGAGGAGGGGGGACGAGATCGCCAGCTCGGCGGCCTGCACCGCGCGGTCCTCGCCGCGCGCCGAGCCGATGCCCATCAGGGCCGAGCCGGCCCCCTGCATCACCGACTTGACGTCGGCGAAGTCGAGGTTGATCAGGCCGGGGGTGGTGATGAGATCGGTGATGCCCTGGACGCCCGAGAGAAGCACCTGGTCGGCGCTGCGGAACGCGTCCATCATCGACACGGTGCGGTCGCTGATCGACAGCAGCCGGTCGTTGGGGATGACGATGAGGGTGTCGACCTCCTCACGGAGGCTCGCGATACCCGTCTCCGCCTGGTTCGCGCGCCGGCGTCCCTCGAACGTGAACGGCCGGGTGACCACACCGATGGTCAGGGCGCCGAGACCCCGGGCGACGCGCGCGACCACGGGAGCCCCCCCGGTCCCCGTCCCGCCGCCCTCCCCCGCGGTGACGAAGACCATGTCGGCGCCCTTGAGCACCTCCTCGATCTCCTCGGCGTGGTCCTCCGCCGCCTTCTTGCCCACCTCGGGGTCGGCCCCCGCGCCGAGCCCGCGGGTGAGCTCGCGCCCGACGTCGAGCTTGACGTCCGCGTCGCTCATCAGCAGGGCCTGGGCGTCGGTGTTGATGGCGATGAACTCCACGCCCTTGAGGCCGACGTCGATCATCCGGTTGATGGCGTTGACCCCGCCGCCGCCGATGCCGACGACCTTGATGATGGCCAGGTAGTTCTGGGGGCTAGCAACCACGTCGGTGGCCTCTCTCGTACGTGCGGTGGTGGTTGGGTGATGACGGGCTCGCCCGGCGTCGTCGCCAGCCGGGCCCCCGGGACGAGCAGCGCCGGTCAATGCCTTCGCATCCGTATCTCTGAACGTCAACTTGAAGGTAAGGGTTGCGACTGCACCGGTCCCGACGGTATTGCCAAGAGGACGCGCGGGCAACCAAATCCTCGGCGTGTCACCGAGCCGGTGCCGAGATTCATGCCATCGCGTGACGGGTGGGACAGATGGTGCGTTGCGCCGGGCCCCGGGAGCCGGCTGGGCCAGTCGCGGGCCAAGGTCAGCGGGTGACCGGCGTGTCCGGGGCGCTCACGTCGACGACCGCCGGGTTGGTCGCCAGCAGGATGGTGAGCAGCGCGAGCTTCTTCGGCGCGTCGCCCGCTCCGCCCCAGACCACCTGGGTCTTCCCCCGCATGGTGAAGCTGACCAGGTTGGCGCCTGACACGCTGACGTCCCGCACCGTGGCCCGCTGCTCCGGCGGCAGCAGGGCAAGCACGGCCACGGCGGTCCGCAGGCCCTCCGGCGCCGGCGGGCTCGCCCCCGCGTTGACGAGGACGACGCCGGCCGGGACCTGCGGCACCGATTGGTAGGCGACCCCCTCAGCATCCACAACCTCAAGTTGACCTTGAGAGTTACGGACAGCCAGGACCGGCGTCCTGCCCCCCACGGTGATGACGACCGTCGCCGGCCAGGACCGGGTCACGCTGGCCGTGCTCACCGTCGGAACCCGGCGGACCCGCTGCTCGATCGCGACCGTGTCGATCCGCGCCAGCGGGGTCCCCACCGGCACAGCGGCAGCGCTGACGACCGCGGCGCGCTCGGCGTCCGTAAGCCCGTCCACCCGCACCGAGCGAACCGCCAGCAGTGAGCTGAACCCGATCGTCCAGGCAGCAACCGCCGCGAGGGCCAGGACCGCGACCAGCAGTGCGCCCAAGCGGCGCGGTTCCCGACGCACCGCTGCCGCCCTCATCGCGAAGCGGCCCCGCGCGGAGGTCACGCCGCGTCGGTGCCCCGGCTTTCCTCCCGCAGGTCCCGGCTGCGGGTGCGTCGACCACGCAAGCCAGCGCGGGCGGCTAGCCACTGGTGCTCCGTCGTCGGGTCAGCGAGCTCATGACGAGCCCTCCTCTGGTTCGCCGGGCTCCGCTGGTTCGCCAGGCTCCGCTGGGTGGGAGCTCCCCGGGGACGCGCCCGCCGCGGCCGGATCCTCGGCACCGACCAACCGCAGCACCTCGGGGCCGACCATGGTCACGTCCCCAGCGCCGACCGTGAGAACGAGGTCACCGGCCCGCACGAGCCCCGCCACCAGCGGTGCGACGGCCGTCCAGGAGGGGACGAAGACGACATCGCAGCCCGGTCGGGCCGTCCGGACGGCGTCCGCCACCAGCCTTCCGGACACGCCGGGCAGCGGGTCCTCGCGCGCGGCATACACGTCCATGACGACGACGACGTCGGCAGCGGCGAGCGCCGAGCCGAGCTCCGCAGCGAAGTCTCGGGTCCGTGAGTAGAGGTGTGGCTGGAACACGACGACCAGGCGTCCTGTCCCCGCGACCAGCGCGGTCCCGGTGCCGACGACCGCGCTCACCTTTCCGGGGTTGTGGGCGTAGTCGTCGACCACCCGGACGCCGCGGGCCGTTCCCTTGACCTCGAAGCGGCGCCTCGTCCCGGAGTAGGAGGCGAGCCCGGCCAGCACGTCCTCGGCGAGCTGACCGAGCCCGTACACCGCCGCGGCGAAGGCGGCGCTCGCGTTGAGCAGGTTGTAGACCCCGGGGACCTGCAGGGTGAGCCGGTGCCGCGCCTGCCCGGCGGTCAGCGCGCCCGCCACGCCCATGCCAGACTGCTCCACCGCGCCCACCACGAGGTCCGCGTCCGCCGAGGTGCCGTAGGTGAGCACCCGGACCGGCGCGGAGCGGGCCCAGTCGGCCAGCCTCCGGGCACCGGGGTCGTCGACGCACACGATGAGCAGGCCGTCGTCCGGCATGGTCCGCACGAAGGCGCGGTAGGCCTCCTCCACGGTCGCGAACGAGCCGTAGAAGTCGAGGTGGTCCGGCTGGATGCTCGTGACGACGGCGACGTGCGGCCGGTACACGAGGAACGAGCTGTCGCTCTCGTCCGCCTCGACGACGAAGACGTCGTCGCAGCCGACGTGGGCGTTGGTGGCGCGCTTGGTCAGCTCCCCACCGAGGGCGAAGGAGGGGTCGAGGCCGCACCGCTGCAGGGCGACCGTGAGCATCGAGGTCGTCGTCGTCTTCCCGTTCGCCCCCGCCACAGCCACCCGCTGCTGGTCCGCCATGGCGGCCGCCAATGCCTGCGCCCGGTGCAGGACGGGCAGCCCGGCCGCCCTGGCCGCCACCAGCTCCGGGTTGTCGTCGCGGATCGCCGAGGAGATGACGACCGTGTCGGCCCCGCTGACATGGGCGGGGTCGTGGCCGACGTGCACCCGCGCGCCCTCCGACTCCAGCGCCCGTAGCACGGGGGACCCTTTGGCGTCCGAGCCGCTGACGACCAGCCCCTGGCCCAGCAGGACCCGCGCCACGCCCGACATGCCGGCCCCCCCGATCGCGATGAAGTGAACCGCCCCGAGGTCGGCCGAGCGCGGGACGTCGCTGAGGAAGTCGAACCGCGACGGGGGCAGCGCCATCACCGGCCCCCCGACCCCTCGAACGCACGGCAGACCAGGTCGGTGAGGCGCTCGTCGGCATCCCGCTGCCCCACCGAAGCGGCAGCGCGGCCCATCCGCTCGAGACGGGCTCCGTCGCCCGCCAGTCGCACCAGCTCGCCCTCGACCCAGGCCGGGGTCAGGGCCTCGTCCTCGACCAGCAGGCCGCCGCCCGCGGCGACGACGTCCGCGGCGTTGAACCGCTGCTCGCCGTTGCCGATCGGAAGCGGGACGTAGACGGCCGGCAGGCCGACGGCGGTCAGCTCGCACACGGTGCTGGCGCCTGACCGGCAGACGACGAGGTCCGCGGCCGCGTAGGCGAGATCCATCCGGTCCACGTACGGGACGACGACGTACGGGACCGGGGTCCCCCGCGGGTCGGGTGTCAGCTCCTTGCCCTCGCCCGTCACGTGCAGCACCTGGATCCCGGCGGCGCTGAGCTCGCGGGCTCGCGCCGCGAAGGAGGTGTTCAGCCGCTGGGCGCCGAGGGAGCCACCGGTCACGAGGACGGTCGGGAACCCGCGCTCGAGCCCGAAGTACGCCCTGGCCTCGTCCCGACGACCAGTGCGGTCCAGGCGGGAGATCTCGCGCCGCAACGGCATACCGAGGACCGTCCCGTGCGGAAGGTTGGTCGAGGTGAACGTCGTCGCGACGTAGCGGGTCAGGCGCGCGCCGAGCCGGTTGGCCATCCCCGCCCTGGCGTTCTGCTCGTGCACGACGATGGGCAGGCTTCGCCTGCGGGCCGCCAGGTATGCCGGGGTCGAGACGTAGCCGCCGAACCCCACCACCACCTCCGCGCCCGCTTCGTCGATGGCGGCTCCTGCCGCCGCCACTGCCGAGCGCAGTGCGCCCGGCAGGCGCAGCACGGCGCCGTCGAGCCGCCGCGGCATGGCGACCTTCGGCACGAACGCCAGGTGGTACCCCCGGGCGGGCACGAGGCGTGCCTCGAGCCCGGCGGCGGTGCCGAGGGCGCTGACCCGGACAGCGGGCAGGCGGCGAACGAGGGCGTCAGCCACCGCGAGCAGGGGGGAGACGTGGCCGGCCGAGCCCCCACCGGCCAGGAGCACCGAGGAGGGGGTGCGCTGCCCCGGCATCAGCTGTTCCTGCGGCTGGGGAGCACCGCCAGGGAGCGTCTCACCACGCTCGGCCGGGCGTCCAGGATGGCCTTGGCGCCCGGTTCGTGACGGGCGAACGCCAGCAGCATCCCCATGGCCACCATCGTCGTGACGAGGGCCGACCCGCCCGCCGACACCAGCGGGAGCGGCACCCCGATGACCGGCAGGAGCCCGATGACGGCGCCGATGTTGATCATCGCCTGCATCAGCACCCAGGTCATGACGCCGGCGGTGGCGACCCGCACGAACTGGTCCTCGGAACGCAGGACGAGCCGGTAGCAGGCGCCCGCCAGCATGGTGAACAGCGCGAGGATGACCAGCGTGCCCGGCAGGCCGAGCTCCTCGCCGATGATGGCGAAGATGAAGTCGTTGTGCGCCTCGGCGAGCCACGCCCACTTCTCCTTGCTGGCGCCGAGGCCGACACCCCACCACCCGCCGTCCGCCAGCGCGTACAAACCGTGGACGGACTGCCCGCATACCCCGTCGGGGTCGGTGCAGCTACCGCTCATCCAGTTGGTGATGCGGTCCATGCGGTTGGCGCTCGTCACCGTCAGCGCGACGGCGATCGCTGCCGCGCCGGCACCGGCGAGGACGAACAGGCGGGTAGGTACCCCGGCCGCGAACAGCACGGCCCCGATGATCCCCAGCAGGACCAGGGCGGTCCCGAGGTCGCGCCCAACCAGCACCAGGCCGACGGTGGCCGCGGCAACGGGCAGGACGTAGGGGAAGAGCACATGCCGCAGCAGACCGAGGGCACGGCGCTTGTTGGCGAACACCAGCGCCCCCACCAGGACGAGGCCGATCTTGGTCAGCTCCGACGGCTGGAGGCTGAACGGGCCCAGCCGCACCCAGTTGCGGTTGCCGCCGACGGTGACGCCCCAGCTCGTGAAGACGAGCGCCTGCAGCCCCATGGCGGCCGCCAGCGCCGGGATGGCCAGGCGTCGCCACCAGGGCACTGGCAGCCGCGAGGCCACCACCGCGCCCACGAGTCCGACGCCGGCGAACCCCAGCTGCTTGAGGAAGATCGCGAACGACGAGCCGTCGTCCTTGTAGGAGGTGATCATCGAGGCCGAGAGCACCATGACCAGCCCGATGACCACCAGCGCGCAGGTGACACCGAGCAGGACGTAGTACGAGGTCACCGGCGACTCGAGCCGGCCGAGAAGGGGGAGGGCACGCCGCAGGGCGCCACCCTTGCCGAACGCGGTGCCCTCCGAGCGCGCGCCGGCCGCCGGGGTCGGCGGGACCCGGGGGCCCGGACGCGTCGTGGTGCTGCTCACGGGCCTTCCTCGGCGGCGAACCAACGGACCGCCGCCTCGAAGGCGTCGCCACGAGCGCCGTAGCTGGCGAACATGTCAAGTGAGGCGGCGGCGGGCGCGAGCAGCACGACGTCGCCGGGTCGCGCCAGCCCGGCCGCGCGGCGCACCACCAGGTCCATGACGTCCACGCCCTCAGTCTCGGTCGTGCCGAGGTCCGCCACCGGGACATCGGGTGCGTGTCGGCGCAGCGCCTGCGCCACCTGCTCCCGGTCGACGCCGATGAGCACGACGCCGCGCAACCGTCCGGAGAACTCCTCGACCAGGGTGTCGACGTCGGCGCCCTTGAGCTGGCCACCGGCCACCCACACCACGGTGTCGAACGAGCGCAGCGCAGCACCCGCCGCGTGCGGGTTCGTCGCCTTGGAGTCGTTGATGAACCGCACCCCGGCGACGGTTGCGACCTCGGCAATCCGGTGCGGGTCGGGGCGGAACGCCCGTAGCCCGTCGCGCACCGACAGCGGGCCGACGCCGTAGGCGCGGGCAAGGGCAGCGGCCGCGAGGGCGTTGGACAGGTAGTGCGGGGCCACCGAGGGAGCCTCTCCCCTGAGGTCGGCGAGCGTCGCCAGCTCGGCCGCGGAGTGCTGTCGCTGCTCGACGAACGCGCGGTCGGCGAGGACGTCCTCGACCATCCCGACCATCGACGGGGCCGGCACCCCCAGGGTGAAACCGATCGCCCGGCACCCCTCGACGACCTCCGCCTCGATGACCAGCTGCTCGGTGAGGGGGTCCTCGACGTTGTAGACGCAGGCGATGTGCGTGTTCTGGTAGACCCGCCCCTTGGCCGCGAGGTACTCCTCGAACGACCCGTGCCAGTCGATGTGGTCCGCCGCGACGTTGAGGCAGCACGAGGCGACGGGCGAGAGCGACCGCGACCAGTGCAGCTGGAAGCTCGACAGCTCGACGGCGATGACGTCATACGGCTGCGGGTGCAGCACGGCCTCGAGCAGCGGGGTGCCCACGTTGCCGGCGCTGGTGGCCCGCAGCCCCGCCGCGCGCAGGATCGACGCGAGCATGTTCACTGTCGTCGTCTTGCCGTTCGTGCCGGTCACGGTCAGCCACGGGGCTGCCCCGGTCGCCGCCCGCATCCGCCACGCGAGCTCGACCTCACCCCAGACGGGTATGCCGCGTCCGGCGGCCTCCACGAGCAGCGGCTGGCTGGGCCGCCACCCGGGGGAGGTGACGACGAGGTCGACGGGCGGTCTGCCCGGCATACCGGCGGTGTGCTCGGGGCCGAGACGGACCTCGACGCCGAGGATGTCGAGGATGCGGGCGCGTTCGTCCACCGCCCTCGAGTGGCCCGGCGGGCTCCCCTCGACGACGGTGACGAGAGCCGCCCGCTCGGCGAGCGCGTCGGCCACGGCGAACCCGCTGACACCGAGCCCGCTCACGAGGACCCGCAGACCGGCCCAGTCCGCGTCCCCGCTGGTCAGCCCGGGACGCGGCTCGTCGCTGCCGCCCGCGGGCGCCGGTGCTCCGGTCCCGCCGCTCATGAGGTCCCCACCACCCACTCCGCGTAGAAGATCCCGAGCCCGAGGGCCACGCACAGCCCGCCGACGATCCAGAAGCGGACGACGACGGTGACCTCCTGCCAGCCGACCATCTCGAAGTGGTGGTGCAGGGGAGCCATCCGGAGGATCCGCTTGCGGGTCGCCTTGAAGGATGCGACCTGCATCACGACCGAGAGGACCTCCAGCACGAAGAGCCCGGCCAGGACGATGACGAGCATCTCGGTGCGGGTGCAGATCGCCAGTCCCCCGAGGGCGCCCCCCAGCGCGAGGGACCCGGTGTCGCCCATGAAGATCTTGGCCGGTGAGGCGTTCCACCAGAGGAACCCGAAGCAGGCGCCCATGCCGGCGGCGGCGACGAGAGCCATGTCGTGGCTGTCTCGCACCTCGTAGCACTTGATGCCGGGGTTCGTCTGGCAGTTCTGGTTGAACGTCCAGATCCCGATGAGGACGTAGGCGGCGAAGACCATCGTCGACACCCCGGTCGCGAGGCCGTCGAGCCCGTCGGTGAGGTTCACCCCGTTGGCCGTGCCGGCGATGATGACGTTGGCCCAGACCACGAAGAGGATGACGCCGAGCAGCGTTCCGGCGAACGCGAGGTTGACGTGGGTGTCACGCACGAAGGAGATGAAGGGTGAGGCGGGAGTGCGGAACTGGTCGTTGGGGAACTGCAGGGCGAGGACCGCGAAGAGGACGCCGACGAGTCCCTGGCCAGCCAGCTTCTGGCCGGAGCGCAGCCCGAGGCTGCGCTGCCGGGTGATCTTGATGTAGTCGTCGAGGAAGCCGATCAGCCCCATCCCCGTCATGAGGAAGAGCACGAGCAGCCCGCTCATGCTCGGCCCGGTGAGGGTGAACAGATGGGCGGCGGCGTAGGCGAGCAGCGTCGCGCCGAGGATGACCGCGCCACCCATCGTCGGGGTGCCGCGCTTGGTGTGGTGCGAGGTCGGCCCGTCGTCACGGATGAACTGGCCGTAGCCGCGCCTGACGAGGAACCTGATGAACAGCGGCGTGCCGAGCAGGGCCATGGTCAGCGACAGGGCCGCGGCGATCAGCACGCCCTTCATCCGGGGACCTCCAGACCGACCAGGCGGTCCCCGAGCCACCGCAGCCCGGCGTCGCGGCTCGACTTGAGCAGCACGACGTCGCCGCGCCTGAGCTGCGTGCACAGCAGCCGGTATGCCGTGTCCGCGTCCGGAACCCAGCTCACCGCGGCGCCTGCCGCCGGTGCGAGACCGGCGCGCCGGGCTCCGTCGACGACGGGCCGGGCCCCCTCCCCAACGGCTAGCACCTGGTCGATGCCGAGCGTGGCTGCCAGCCGGCCGACTCCCTCGTGCTCCGTGCGCGACTGGTCGCCGAGCTCGAGCATCTCCCCGAGCACCGCCCAGGTCCGGCGCTTGGCGTCTGGCGCCTGGCGCCGCTCTGTCCGGCCGCCCCCAGCCATGGCGGCGAGCGCGGCCAGAGCCGCACGTACCGAGTCCGGGTTGGCGTTGTAGGCGTCGTTGACGACGGTCACGCCGTCGTCCCGCTCGATGACCTCCATCCGCCACCGGCTGGTGGCGCGCGCGGCGCCGAGCGCGGCGGCAACCTGCTCGAGGCCCAGCCGGCACTCGAGCGCGGCCGCTGCCACCGACAGCGCGTTGCCGACCTGGTGCTCACCGTGGAGGGCGAGCGTCACCGGCGCGGACCGGCCGCCGACGGCGAGGGTGAAGGACGGCCGCCCCAGCCGGTCGAGGGCGACGTCCGTGGCCCGGACCATGGCGCCCTCGCTGCGCCCGACGGTGACGACCCGTGCGTCGGTGAGGCGACCCATCGCCGCGACCACGGGATCGTCCGCGTTGAGGATCGCGACCCCGTCCGGCGGCAGCGCCTGCACCAGCTCGGCCTTCGCGTGCGCGACCCGGTCGATGGATCCGAACTCGCCGAGATGGGCGCTCCCAACGTTGAGGACGAGCGCGATCCCGGGCGGCGCGACCTCGGTGAGGTACCTGATGTGCCCCACTGCCCTGGCCCCCATCTCGACGACGAGGAAGCGCGTCGACGGTGTGACCCGGCACGCGGTCAGTGGCACCCCCACCTCCCCGTTGAGCGAGCCCACCGGAGCCACCGTCTCGGCGACGGTCGCGAGCACCGAGGCGAGCAGGTCCTTCGTGCCGGTCTTGCCCGACGACCCGGTGATGCCGATGACCCGCAGCTTCGGGCATCGGTCGACGACGCCACGGGCGAGGCGGCCGAACGCAGCCTGGACGTCGTCGACCACCACGCAGGGCAGCTCCCCCACCGGGCGCGTCGTCAGCGCGGCGACGGCGCCGTTGTCCCGCGCGAGGCCGACGAACCGGTGCCCGTCGGCGTGCTCCCCGACCCGCGCGACGTAGAGACCGCCCGGCCCCGCCTCCCGCGAGTCGGTGACCACCGGGCCGTCGACGAGGACGTCGTCCACCCGCGCGCCCCGACCCGCTCCCGGACCCGGGTGGAGCTCGCCGCGGGTCAGGGTGGCGACATCGCGCAGACCCATCGGGATCATGCGTGCTCCTCCGGCCGGTACGGTGTGCCGCCCAGCGCTGCCCGCACCGCGTCCCGGTCGTCGAAGGGGTGGATGACGCCGCTGACCTCCTGGCCCGTCTCGTGCCCCTTACCGAGGATGACGACGGTGTCGCCGGGTCCGGCGGCCTCCCGCACCGCCTCGGCGATCGCCTCGGCCCGCCCGGCACGCGCCCGCAGGGCCGGAGCGTCCCCCCCGAGCCGGGCCGCCTCGGCGCGCGCGCCGGCGAGGAC
>JBPCOG010000234.1:0-4854 GCA_051000455.1 Lapillicoccus sp.
GCGTCTGCCTCCTCGTGCCGGACGGCACCCGGACCTGCCCGCTGCCGCTGCTCATGCGGGCGGTCCACGGCGCCCTGCACGGGCGGGTGGGACGCCTGACCACCCTGGTCGCCCTCGGCACGCACGCGCCGATGACCGAGGCCCGGCTGGCGCGGCACCTGGGCTACGCCGAGCGCGGGCTCGAGGAGACGTATCCCGGAATGACGGTCGCCAACCACGAGTGGTGGGACCCGGACACCTTCGTCGACCTCGGCACCATCCCCGCGGAACGCCTCGAGGAGCTGTCCGGGGGCCGGCTGCGCGAGAGCGTCCGGGTCCTGCTCAACAGGGCCGTCGTCGAGCACGACGTGGCCATCGTCGTCGGCCCCGTCCTACCCCACGAGGTGGTCGGCATCTCCGGCGGCAACAAGTACTTCTTCCCCGGCGTCGCCGGCCAGGAGATCATCGACATCTCGCACTGGCTCGGCGCGCTGATCACGTCGGCGCAGATCATCGGCACCACGCAGGTCACCCCGGTGCGTGCCCTCATCGACGAGGCCGCCGCGCTCATCCCCGCCGAGAAGCTCGGCTTCTGCGTCGTCGGGGAGTCCGGCACCGAGGCGCTGCACTCCATCTCGTTCGGGGACACCCGGGCCTCGTGGGCGTCCGCCGCCGAGATCTGCGCCGCCACCCACGTCGAGTACCTCGACGCCCCGGTCCACCGGGTCCTGTCCCTCGTCCCGCCGATCTACGAGGACATCTGGACCGCCGCGAAGGGCTTCTACAAGCTCGAGCCGGTCGTCGCCGACGGCGGCGAGGTCATCCTCTACGCCCCCCACATCACCGAGATCTCCCGGATGCACCCCGAGATCCTCGACATCGGCTACCACTGCCGGGACTACTTCGTCCAGCAGTGGGACCGGTTCAAGCACGTGCCCTGGGGGGTGCTGGCGCACTCCACGCACCTGCGCGGGGCGGGCACCTACGACGAGGTGCACGGCGAGAGGCTGCGCGTGCGCGTCACCCTCGCGACCGGCATACCGGAGCAGGTATGCCGTGCCGCGAACCTCGGCTACCTCGACCCGGCGACCGTGGACGTCGCGGCCTTCGAGGCGGACCCCGGCACCTTCGTCGTGCCCCGGGCGGGGGAGGTGCTCTTCCGGCTGCGCTGAGCCCACCGTCGGCGATCGGTCACAATGGAGGCATGACCCAGAGCAACGGACCCGGCCGGGCGGCAGCGGTTGTCCCGCTCACCGGTGCAGACGCGGCCACCGCGGACCTCGTCGGACGACGGCTGCGCGGGCTGGGCAGGCTCGGGGTCGCCTACTCCGGCGGGGTGGACTCGGCGCTGCTGCTCGCCCTGGCAGTCCGCGAGCTCGGCGTCAACAGTGTCGTCGCGATCCTCGGCGTCTCACCGAGCCTGGCCGCCGACGAGCGCCGGTCCGCCCACGAGGTGGCCGCGTTCATCGGCGCGCAGGTCGTCGAGGTGGCCACCCACGAGGGTGACCGACCTGCATACCGGGCCAACGGTCCGGACCGGTGCCTGCACTGCAAGGACGAGCTGTTCACCCGGATCGGCGACGAGGTGGTCGCCGAGCATCGCCTCAACGCCGTCGCATATGGCGAGAACGCCGACGACACCCGCCGTCCGGACCGTCCCGGGGCCCTCGCCGCCACCCGGCACCGGGTGCTCCGGCCGCTGGCCGACGCGGGGCTCGACAAGGACGCCGTCCGGGCGCTCGCCGGCGCGCTCGGGCTGCCCTGCGCGGACAAGCCCGCCGCCCCCTGCCTCGCCTCGCGCATCCCGCACTTCTCGACGGTCACCCCGCACAAGCTCGCGCAGGTGGAGGCGGCAGAGCGGGCGCTGAACGGAATGGGGTTCTCGGACTGCCGGGTGCGCCACCACGGCGACGTGGCCCGGGTCGAGCTGCCCGCCGCCGAGCTGGATCACGCCGCGTCCCCGGCCGTGCGGGCACGGCTGAGCGCAGCGGTCAAGGCCGCCGGCTTCCGCTTCGTCTGCCTCGACCTGGACGGGATCCAGTCCGGCGCGTTTACCCTCCCGCTCGTGCGCGCCGAGCATGGCTAAGGCCTGGTCGCCGACGCCCGGGCTCAACCGGATCGCCGACCTCGACCACGATCGCGCCAGCCGGCGGGGGTACCCGGAAGCGGTCTTCTGTGAGGGCAAGACCCCCGCACAGGTTGCTGTCATCGCGGCCGCCGTCCGGGCTGCCGCAGCGGGCCCCGCCGATGGCGGGTCGACGACCCGGCCCGCCGGAGCGACGGGCGCCGCGCCGACGCCCACCCCGACCCTGTTCACCCGGGCAGGTGCGGAACACGTCGAGGCGGTCCGCTCGGAGCTGCCGGACGCGACCCACCACCCCGATGCCCACCTGCTGGCCTGGCCGCCCGCCGCGCCACCCCCGCTCGGGGGGCTCGTCGTCGTCGTGGCCGCCGGCACGTCGGACCTGCCCGTCGCCCGGGAGGCACAGCTGACAGCCGGCTACCTCGGCCGCCGGACCGAGCTCGTGGTGGACGTGGGGGTGGCCGGCCTGCACCGGGTCATGACGCACCTCGACCTGCTCCGGCGGGCCCGGGTCATCGTTGCGGTGGCCGGCATGGACGGGGCCCTGCCCGGCGTGGTCGCCGGGCTGGTGTCCGCCCCCGTCGTGGCGGTCCCGACGTCGGTCGGGTACGGCGCGGCGTTCGAGGGCATGGCCGCGCTGCTGACCATGCTCAACGCCTGCGCGCCGGGCGTGGCGGTGGTCAACATCGACAACGGGTACGGCGCCGGCCATCTCGCCGCGCAGATCGCCGCGCCGTTCTGACTGACCGGAGGTCGTGTCAGGCCCGGCGGCTGCCGCCGTCCCGGTCGGTGTGCCGGGCAGCCGGGGGGTCCTCGGCCGGGGTGCCCTCGGCCGGGGTGCCCTCGGCCGGGGTGCCGTCGACGGGGGCGGCGCTCGCCCGCGCCGGCACCGGGGCACCAGGGACGAGTCCGGCCGCGACCACCGCAGCAGTGGCCAGCTCGAGCACCTCGCGGACGGGCGTCCCGAGCCGAGCCGAGACTGCCGCCACCTGCTCGAACTCCGCTGCGGCGTGGGCGATGACGCCGCCGTCGTGGGCCACCTTCACCGCGACCCGATGGCCGGCCACCTGGACGTCGACCCACAGCCGGGCCAGTGGGAAGCGGGAGACCCCGACCTGCCGGACCCCGATCGTGCTGGTCACCCGGAGCACGAGGTCGCGCAGCGCGGGAGCCTCCGGCTCGTGGGCGAGCACCGACAGCGTGTGAGCCGGCCGCCCCTTCTTCATGATGATCGGCGTCAGCCAGGCGTCGGCCGCCCCTGCCGCGAGCAGCGCAGTCAGCACGCCCGGCCAGACCCGGGGGTCGAGGTCGTCGACGTTGGCCTCGAGGACGACCATCGATGTCGGCTGCGCGCGCAGGCTGCCCTCCTCGGCCTGGGGGCCCGCGGTGCTGCCGCCCGCGCGACGTGCTCCCTGAGCGGGGGTGCCCAGCACCACCCGGACGACGTTGGGCCGCCCCGGTGTGTCGCGGGTGCCGGCCCCGACGCCGGTGCCGAGGACTGTCATCGCCGGCATCGTCCCCTGCCCCGATGACAGGGCGCGCAACAGCGCGACCCCGGTCGGGGTCGCCAGCTCGCCCTCCCCACCGGCCCGGACCTCCCAGCCCGCCACCAGCTCGAGGACCGCCGGTCCGGGCACCGGCAGGTCGCCGTGCTCCGAGCGGACCCGCCCCGACCCGAGGGCGATCGCGCTGGCGGTGACGGATGCGACGCGGAGGTGGTGCAGCGCGGCGCACACGCCGACGACGTCGGCAACGGAGTCCCAGGCCCCCACCTCGTGGAAGTGGACGCGCTCCACCGGGATTCCGTGCACCCGTGCCTCCGCGTCCGCGAGCAGCCGGAAGACGGCGAGCACCTCGTTGGCGACCCTGCCCGGCAGGCCGGCGGCGCGGACCAGCGCCGCGATCTCTGCCGCACCGCGACCCGGCTGGTCGTCGCGCAGCAGGCGGACGTCGACCTTGGTGGCCCGCACGCCTGCCCGCGTCGTCGCACTCGCCCCGAGGGCGACGGTCTCGGGGAGGACGGCGTTGACGCACTCCTGGACGACGGCCAGGTCGGCGCCCGCGTCGACGAGTGCGCCGAGCAACATGTCGCCGGCCACCCCCGCCGTCGCGTCGACCCAGGCCGAGCACACGCCAGCCGGTGCGGGATCGGCGATCATCGCCCCACCGTACGCGGGCGGCGGATGGCGGCGGCATACCGTGGAGGCATGTCCACAACGGTGGTCGAGGCGGTGCGGGGTGACATCACCACCTCGCAGCTCGACGCGATCGTCAACGCAGCCAACGCCGCGCTGCTCGGCGGCGGCGGGGTCGACGGCGCCATCCACGCAGCCGCCGGTCCGCGGCTGCTGGAGGAGTGCCGCGGGCTGCGCGAGACGGCATACCCGCGGGGGCTGCCCGTCGGACAGGCGGTGGCGACCGGCGCGGGTGACCTGCCGTGTCGGTGGGTCATCCACACCGTCGGGCCGAACTGGCACCGGGGAGAACGCGATCCACAGCTGCTGGCCAGCTGCTACACCGCCTCCCTGGCCGAGGCGGCGCGGGTGGGCGCCCGTTCGATCGCCTTCCCCGCTGTCAGCGCGGGCATCTACGGCTGGGACCCCGACATCGTGGCCGCCCTCGCGGTGGGCGCGGTCCGTGCGTCGCCGGAGCTGGACGGCTTCAGCGTGGTCCGGTTCGTCCTGTTCAGCGACAGGACCCAGCGGGCCTTCGAGCGGGCGCTCGCGGCTCAGCCGGAGCGGTCGTGAGGCAGGCGCGGCTCAGCCGGAGCGGTCGTGAGGCAGGCGCGGCTC
>JBPCOG010000145.1:0-3334 GCA_051000455.1 Lapillicoccus sp.
CCGAGCCTGGCCCGCCGCTCGAGCATGTACCTGATCGCCGGGTCGTCCTTGCCGGGGTGGTAGTAGGGCGGCTGGTAGGGGTCGGCCTCCAGCTGCTCGTCGGTGACCGGGATGCGCAGCGAGTCGCGGAAGGTCTTCAGGTCCTCCAGGGTCAGCTTCTTCATCTGGTGCGTCGCGTTGCGTCCCGCGAAGTGGGTGCCGAGGCTGTAGCCCTTGATCGTCTTCGCGAGGATCACCGTGGGCTGGCCGGTGTGCTCCGTCGCCGCCTTGTACGCGGCATACACCTTGCGGTAGTCGTGCCCACCCCGCTTGAGGTTCCAGATGTCCTGGTCGGTGAGGTTCTCGACCATCCTGCGGGTTCGCGGGTCCCGGCCGAAGAAGTGCTCCCGGACGTAGGCGCCGTCGTTGGCGCGGAAGGTCTGGTAGTCGCCGTCGTTCGTCGTGTTCATGACGTGGACGAGGGCGCCGTCCCGGTCGGCCGCCAGGAGCGGGTCCCAGCCGCGGCCCCAGACGACCTTGATGACGTTCCACCCGGCACCGCGGAAGAACGCCTCGAGCTCCTGGATGATCTTGCCGTTGCCGCGCACCGGCCCGTCGAGGCGCTGCAGGTTGCAGTTGATGACGAAGGTGAGGTTGTCCAGCTCCTCGTTGGCCGCGATCTGCAGCACGCCGCGGGACTCCGGCTCGTCCATCTCGCCGTCACCGAGGAACGCCCACACGTGCTGCTGCGAGGTGTCCTTGATGCCGCGGTTGTCGAGGTACTTGTTGAACTGCGCCTGGTAGACGGCGTTCATCGGGCCGATGCCCATCGAGACCGTCGGGAACTGCCAGAAGCCCGGCATCAGCCGGGGGTGCGGGTACGACGGCACCGAGCGCAGCTGCCCGTCGACGAGGTGGCTCTTCTCCTGGCGGAACCCGTCGAGGTCGTCCTCGGTGAGCACCCCCTCGAGGTAGGCGCGGGCGTACATGCCGGGCGAGGCGTGGCCCTGGAAGAAGACCTGGTCCCCGCCGCCCGGGTGGTCCGGCCCGCGGAAGAAGTGGTTGAAGCCGACCTCGTAGAGGGTCGCGGCGGAGGCGTAGGTCGAGATGTGGCCGCCGACGCCGACCCCGGGGCGCTGGGCGCGGTGGACGATCATCGCCGCGTTCCATCTCAGGTAGCGGCGGTACTCCCGCTCGACGTCCTCGTCCCCGGGGAACCACGGCTCGGCCTCGGGGCTGATCGTGTTGACGTAGTCGGTGGCGGTCAGGGACGGGACGCCGACCTGCAGCCCGCGCGCCCGCTCGAGCAGCTTGAGCATGATGTAGCGCGCCCGGGTGCGCCCGGCCCCCTCGATGACCGCGTCGAGCGACTCGAGCCACTCCCCGGTCTCCTCTGGGTCGGTGTCGGGGAGCTGGCTCGGGATGCCGTTGAGGATCGGCCCAGCCTCTTGGCGTGCCACGTCGCTGTGTCCTTTCTCGCGGCCCGCGCTCGGTCCGAGCACGGGCTGGTCCGTCCATCCTCTACCCGCGGTGGGGCCGCGGGATAGCCGGGTCAGCCGACGGCCGGTATGCCGAGGCGCTGGCTCCCGCTGTAGACGGTCAGGCGCGGCGTGCGGACGAAGCCCACGAGGGTCAGTCCCACCTCGCATGCGAGCTCGACGGCGAGCGACGAGGGGGCGGAGACCGCCGCGAGCACGGGCAGCCCCGCCATGTACGCCTTCTGGGTCAGCTCGAAGCTGGCCCGCCCGCTGACGACGAGGACGTGTCCGGTGAGGGGGAGCCGCTCGTCGCGAGCGGCCCAGCCGATGACCTTGTCCACGGCGTTGTGCCGGCCCACGTCCTCCCGGACGGCGAGCAGCGACCCGTCCCGGGTGAACAGGCCGGCCGCGTGCAGGCCTCCGGTGCGGTCGAAGACCTTCTGGTGCTCCCGCAGCAGGTCGGGCAGGCCGGCGAGGACGTGGGGGGCGATGACCATCGTGTCGGCACCCACGGCATACCGGCCCGAGGTGCGGATCGCGTCGATGCTCGCCTTGCCGCACACCCCGCACGAGCTCGTCGTGTAGAAGCGCCGCGCCTGGTCCGGGGGCGGGGGTGCCACGCCGTCGCGGAGGGTGACGTCGACGACGTTGTAGGTGGGGGCGCCGCCCTCGTCGGCGTCGAGACAGTGCATGAGGTGGTGGACGTCGTCCGCGGCGCCGATGAGGCCCTCGGTGAGCAGGAAGCCGACGACGAGGTCGAAGTCGTCGCCCGGGGTCCGCATCGTCACCGACAGGGCGGTCTCGCCCACCCGGATCTCGAGCGGCTCCTCGACGGTGACGGTGTCCGGGCGAGTGCGCACCGTCGGGCGGTTGGGGTCGGTCACGTCGATCCGCAGCGCCGGCGTGCGCCTGGTCACCCGTCCCATGCCGTCACTGTAGGCCGTGCCAACTTGCATGTAAGCGCTTGCAGTGGATGCACTTGCGCTGTGAGCACCCCGTCCTCGCGGCGGCGGGGTGTCGGCGACGGGGACGGAGGGACGGATCGTGGGTGCGACCGCGGAGGCGGCGTCGGGGGCTGCGGCCCTCGGGAGACTCGGGTTCGCTGGGGGCCAGGTGGTCCAGGAGATGGGCTACGACGACGACGTGGACGGCGAGCTGCGCTTCGCCATCGAGGCGGCGACGGGCAACGACCTGGAGGACGAGGACTACGGCGACGTCGCTGACGCGGTGCTCATCTGGTTCCGGGCGGACGACGAGGACCTCGTCGACACCCTCGTCGACGCCCTGACCAACCTCGTCGACCGGGGGTTCCTCGTCCTGTGCACGCCCAAGGCCGGTCGGCCGGGGCACGTCCAGGCGAGCGAGATCGAGGAGGCAGCCGTCACTGCCGGCCTGCACCCGGCCGGCTCGGCGAACGTCGCCAGCGCGTGGGGAGCCACCCGGCTGGTGTCGCCGCGAACCAACCGCCGCTGACCGGCATACCGGCGGGTCCGCGGGCACTGGCAGACTTCGGGCATGACCTTCGCCCTCCGCGCACCCGTCGCCGTCGGCGAGCACGCGCCCGACTTCGCCCTGAGGAACCAGCACGGGGAGCTGGTGTCGCTCTCGGGCTTCGCCGGCTCCAAGAACGTCGTCATCGTCTTCTACCCGTTCGCCTTTTCCGGCATCTGCACCGGCGAGCTGCGTGAGATCCGGGACGGGCTCGAGGACTTCCAGGACGGTGACATCCAGGTGCTGGCGATCTCCTGCGACCCGATGTACGCGCTGCGCGCCTGGGCCGACGCCGAGGGCCACTTCTTCCCCCTGCTCAGCGACTTCTGGCCGCACGGTGAGGTGTCCCGCCGGTTCGGGGTCTTCTCCGAGGAGAACGGGGCCCC
>JBPCOG010000003.1:0-10038 GCA_051000455.1 Lapillicoccus sp.
CGCACGATCTGCGAGCGGTTCATCGACCATTCCCGCGACTACGCCTTCGTCACCGTCCCGGACCCCGACCGGGGGCCGGACGCGCAGCGGGGGACGGCGGCATACGAGCGCGCCGTCGCGCACTGGCACGCCGCCCGGGCCAACGCGTACGCGGCCCGCATCGCGGCGCTGCCCGAGGAGGCTGTCGTCGGCTTCCTCGTGTGGGGCGACCCGGCGTTCTACGACAGCACCATCAGGATCGTCGACGCCGTCGGCGAGCGGATCCCGTTGCACGTGCGGGTCGTGCCGGGGATCACGGCCTTCCAGGCGCTCGCCGCCGCACACCGCTTCATCCTGCACGGGGTGGGGCAGCCGGTGCACGTGACGACGGGGCGACGCCTCGTCCGGGAGTGGCGCCCTGGACTGGGAACCGTCGTCGTCATGCTGGACGGGGGTCTTGCGTGCCGTGAGCTCGTCGACGTCGCCCCCGACCTGACGATCCACTGGGGTGTCTACCTGGGACTGCCACAGCAGGAGCTGCGCGCGGGGCGGCTCGCCGACGTCGTCGACGAGCTCGTCGACGTGCGCGCCCGGCTGCGTGCCGAGCACGGCTGGATCATGGACGTCTACTCGCTGTCGCCACCGTGAGCCCCGCCGTGTCCTGCGTCCTGGGTCCGAGCGGCCCTGCGACGCATCCGCAGCCCGTGCAGGACCAGCGACGCGGCGAGGCAGGCACCGACACCCTCCCCGGCGCGCAGTCGCAGCGCGAGCAGCGGCTCGAGACCGATCTCGCGCAGCACGGCGGCGTGGGCGCGTTCGCGCGACACCTGGCCGGCGACGAGGTGTGCCTGGACGGCAGGCTCGATACGCGTCGCCAGCAGCCCGGGCAACGACCCGGCCAGGCCATCGAGCACGACCGGTGAACCGGCCTCGACCGCGCCGAGGACCACGCCGGTGAGGACCGCGATCTCGGGCCCGCCGACGGCGCGCAGCGTCGCCAGGGCATGGTCGGCCGGGGTCGACGCCCCGGCCAGCGTGGTGGCACTGCGCTCCAGGGCGGCGGTGACGACGTCCACCTTGCGCGCGAGGATGGCGCTGTCCGCCCCGGCGCCGAGTCCGACGGCGTCCCGGGCGCTCAGCCCGGTCAGCGCGCACGCCAGGGCCGCGGCGACCGTGGTGTTGCCGACACCCACCTCGCCGATGGCGACGAGTCCCGCGCGGGAGACCCGGACGCCGATGGCCCGGCCCCCGGCGACGAGGCGCTCGACGTCGGCATGGGTGAGCGCGTCCGCGTCAGCGAGTGCGCCTCGCGGCCCGTCCGGGCGCAGCTGCTCCGCGCCCGCGACCGGTTCCCCGTCGACACCGGCGTCCACGACGACGACGTCCAGCCCGGCAGCAGCAGCGGCGGCGGCACCCATGGAGACGCCGGCGACCGCAGCCTCGGCGACGTCGCGCGTCACGCGCGCCGGGTACGCGCTGACGCCGAGGCCGGCGACCGGGTGGTCAGCGGCGACGAGGACGAGCGTGCCACCGTCGACGCCACCCCGTCCGAGCGCGTCGACCCGGCTCAGGACCCGGTCGAGGACGCCGAGCGCCTCCGGAGGCGACAGGAACTCGTCGGCGACGTCGGTCGCCGCGACGAGCCGGTGCTCATCCGGGCCGCGCAGGTGCGACTGCGGCGGGGCCGGCTCGTCGCCGTCGACCGGCCACTGCTCGTGGAGGACGACGTCCGAGAGGGGGAGTCGCGAGGACCATGCGACCCACTCGAGACCGGGGGCCGGCGGTCGCTCGTCGGGCCACCCGAGGCACAGCCAACCGAGGGTGACGACACCGGTCGGGAGACCCAGCAGGCCGGCGAGGTCCAGCGGGTCGAAGAGCGTCACCCACCCCATACCGAGGCCCAGCGCGCGGGCCGTGAGCCACATGTTCTCGATGGCGCAGGCGCACGACCACAGGTCCGTGTCGGGGAAGGTCGCACGGCCGAGGACTCCCTCGGCGGGTGCCCGCCGGTCGCAGGCCATGACCACCCCGAGCGGAGCCTCGCGCAGGCCCTCGAGCTTGAGGTCCAGCAGCCGCGCGGCGCGGTCGTCGGTGAGGTGTTCGGACTGGGCGAGCCGGGCACGGTCGGCAGCGTGAGCCGCCCGCTCCCGCGTCGCCCGGTCGCGGACGACGATGAAGCGCCAGGGCTGGGAGTGACCGACGGAGGGCGCGCGGTGCCCGGCCATGAGCACTTGCCTGAGTGTCTCCTCCGGGACGGGGTCGGGGCGGAAGCGGCGGATGTCACGGCGGTTGCCGACGACCGACTCGAGGGCGGCGACCACGTTTTCGCCCATGGCCCAGGCGGTCGGGTCGTGCCGACGTTCGCGGGCGCTCGACGGGTCGCCGACGACGGGGACCGGACGCGGCCAGGTGGCGCTCATGCCTCGAGGTCGCCCTCGACGTCGAGGTAGACGGCATGCATGGCCGCCACCACCTCCGGGTCCGGGTGCTCCCACAGACCCCGGTCTGCGGCCTCGCCGAGCTTCTCGACGATGCCGCGGAGCGCCCACGGGTTCGCGTGCCGGAGGAACGCCTGGGTGTCGGCGTCGAGGACGTACTGCTTCGCGAGCGTCTCGTACATCCAGTCCGGCACGACCCCGGCCGTCGCGTCGAAGCCGAAGAGGTAGTCGACGGTCGCCGCAAGCTCGAAGGCGCCCTTGTACCCGTGTCGCTGCATCGCCGCGATCCATCGCGGGTTGACCACGCGGGCCCGGAAGATCCGGTTCGTCTCCTCCTGGAGTGTCCGGGTGCGGACGGCGCCCGGCGACGTGGAGTCGCCGACGTACGCCTTCGGCTCGGCCCCGCTCAGCGCTCGTACCGTCGCGACCATGCCGCCGTGGTACTGGAAGTAGTCGTCCGAGTCGAGGATGTCGGACTCACTGTTGTCGACGTTCTTGGCGGCGACCTGGATGCGCCGGTAGTTGCGCTCCATGTCCTCGCGAGCCGGTATGCCGTCCAGTCCCCGTCCGTAGGCGAACCCGCCCCAGGCGGTGTACACCGCGGCGAGGTCCGTGTCGTCGCGCCAGGTTCCCGACTCGACGACCTGGAGGATGCCCGCGCCGTAGGATCCCGGCTTCGAGCCGAAGATCCTCGTCCGGGCCCGTCGCTCGTCGCCGTGCGCCCCCATGTCGGCGAGCGCGTGCTTGCGGACGAAGTTCTGTTCGACGGGTTCGTCGAGCCCCGCCACGAATGCCACGGCGTCGTCGATGAGGGCGATGACGTGCGGGAAGGCGTCGCGGAAGAAGCCCGAGATCCGCACCGTGACGTCGATGCGGGGGCGTCCCAGCTCGTCCAGCGAGAGCGGCTCGAGCCCGACGACCCGGCGCGACTGCTCGTCCCACAGGGGGAGGACGCCGAGGAGGGCGAGGACCTCGCCGATGTCGTCACCGGAGGTGCGCATCGCCGACGTTCCCCACACCGACAGCCCGACCGACTCCGGCAATGCGCCGGTGTCGTCGACGTAGCGCGCGAGAAGCGACTCGGCCATCGCCGACCCGGTCTGGTACGCCAGTCGGGACGGGATCGCCCTGGGGTCGACGGAGTAGAAGTTGCGCCCGGTCGGCAGGACGTTGACGAGCCCGCGCAGCGGCGATCCCGAGGGACCGGCGGGCACATAGCCCCCCTCGAGGGCGTGGAGGACCATGGACATCTCACGTGTCGTCTCGGCGAGGCGCGGCACGACCTCGCGACAGGCGAACGCCAGCGCGGCGGACGCCCCCGGGGTTGGCTTCCCGACGACGGACTCGACGATCCGGTCCACCGAGGTGGGGTCCCAGGCGGCCTCGGCCACGCGGGACACGAGCGCCCGAGCGAGCCCCTCGACGTGGTCGGTCTCCGCCGTCGTCGCCCCATCGGCCAGCCCCAGCGCCGCCCGGAGCCCTGGCACCCCGGAGTCGCGACCACCGAACACCTGGCCGGCCCGCAGCACGGCCAGGACAAGGTTGATCAGGGCCTCGCCCTGCGGCGCCTCGCCGAGGACGTGCAGCCCGTCGCGGATCTGGACGTCCTTGACCTCGCACAGCCACCCGTCGACGTGCATGACGAACTCGTCGAACTCCTCGTCGTCGGGGCGCTGGGACAGACCGAGGTCGTGGTCCATCTTGGCCGCCTGGATCAGGGTCCAGATCTCCCCCCGCAGTGCCGGCGCCTTCGCCGGGTCCATCGCCGAGACGTTGCCGTACTCGTCGAGGAGCTGCTCGAGCCGCGCGATGTCGCCGTAGGACTCGGCCCGCGCCATCGGCGGCACGAGGTGGTCGACGATCGTCGCGTGCGCCCGCCGCTTTGCCTGGGTGCCCTCCCCGGGGTCGTTGACGAGAAAGGGGTAGACGAGGGGGACGGATCCGAGGGCCGCGTCCGTGCCACACGAGGCGGACATCGCCAGCCTCTTGCCCGGCATCCACTCGAGGTTGCCGTGCTTGCCGACATGGATGACGGCGTGCGCGCCGAACTCCTCCTCGATCCATCGATACGTCGCGAGGTAGTGGTGGGTCGGTGGAAGGTCGGGGTCATGGTAAATCGCGATGGGGTTCTCACCGAACCCGCGCGGCGGCTGGACGAGGATGACGATGTTGCCCGATTGAATTGCGGCACAGACGATCTCCCCGTCCAGGTCGCGTGACGTATCGACGAAGAGAGTGCCCGGTTGCTCGCCCCAGTGCTCGCACATCGCCGCGCGGAGGTCAGCCGGCAGGACCTCGAACCACGCGGCATACCTGCTGGCCGTGATGCGAACCTGTGCCGTCGTGACCTGCTCCTGGGTGAGCCAGTCGGGGTCCTGTCCACCGGCGGCGATGAGGGCGTGGACGAGCGCGTTGCCGGCTGTCGTGTCGGGCGCCTCCCCGTCGACCGGTGCCACCCCGGACAGTCCCGGTATGCCGCCCGGCTCGCCGAGGTCGTAGCCGGCCTCACCCATGGCCCGTAGGAGCCGGACCGTCGAGACGGGGGTGTCGAGACCAACGGCGTTGCCGATGCGCGAGTGCTTCGTCGGGTAGGCCGACAGGACGATGGCAACGCGCCGCTGCGCGACGGGCGTGTGCCGTAGGCGGGCGTGCTTGACGGCGATGCCGGCGACGCGCGCGCACCGCTCGGTGTCGGCAACGTAGCGCGGCAGGCCGTCGGCGTCGGTTTCCTTGAACGAGAACGCGACGGTGACCAGGCGCCCGTCGAACTCGGGGACGGCAACCTGGGTCGCGACGTCGAGCGGTGACATCCCGTCGTCCGAGGCCACCCAGTCCTCCCGGCTCCCGGTGAGGCAGAGTCCTTGGAGGATCGGGATGTCGAGGGCGGCGAGCGCACGGACGTCCCACGCGCCGTCGTCGCCGCCGGCCTGCGCCGTCGCCGGGCGGGTGCCGCCCGCGGCCAGCACCGTCGTGACCAGTGCGTCGACGGTGCCGAGGTGGTCGAGCAGGTCCGCGGGCGGGTCGCGTAGCGACGTCGCGTAGATCGGCACGCCGACACCACCGGCGGTGTCGACCGCGTCGCAGAGGGCGTGGACGTATGCCGTGTTGTTGGCGGCCTGCTGCGCCCGGTAGAAGAGCACGCCGACGCGGGGTCGGACCGCGTCGGCGGCAGGCGGCGCGGCCACCGGCTCGGGCCGTTCGAGGACGCCCCACGCGGGCAGCTCTGCGGGTGGGTCGAATCCCCTGCCGGTGAGCAGGAGGGTGTCGCTGAGGAAGGCATGGAGGTTGCGCAGGTTCACGGCTCCACCATGGGCGAGGTAGCGGTGTGCCTCGTGGACGACGCCGACGGGGGCAAGGCGGGAGAGCTCCATGAGCGCCGCGTCGGGGGTCTGCTCGCCGCCGAGGACGACCAGGGGCACACCGGTCTCGGCCACCCGGCGGAAGCCGCTGCACAGGTCCTGCGGACCGCCGAGGATCCGGGCGACGACGACGTCGGAGGACCCGATGACCTCACCGAGCTCGGTGTGCCCGCTGCGGGCGGGGTTCGCCACCACGTAGTCGGCCCCGCTCCCCCGGGCGGAGAGCAGGTCGGTGTCCGATGTGGACAGCAGGGCGATCCGGGGCATCCGCGCTCCTTCACCGGGGTCCGCGCCCCGGCTGGCCGTGGGCCGCACGCGGTCGGGTGCGGCGGTGTCGGCCGCGTTCCTGACTTCCCGCCTCGGCGGGTCACAGTGGCGGGACCGTCCCGGAGTGGCACCGGGTTCCGCGGCGTGCACCGAGCCACACCCTATCGGGCGCGTCCCGGGACGGATCTATGCTCACGGGCATGACCGGACGTGCGGAGGCCGACCGCTGCCCCGGGGTACTGCGTCCCTTCGTCGCCGAGGACGGCGCCGTCGTCCGACTCCGCGTTCCAGGTGGCCGCGTGCGGGTCGAGGTGCTCGCGGACCTCGTCGCGAGCGGTGAGTCGTTCGGCGCCCCGGTCCTCCAGCTGACGAGCCGCGGCAATGTCCAGCTGCGGGCCCTGCCCAGCCCGTTGCCATCCACGCTGGTCGACCGCCTGCAGGCGACCGGCCTGCTCCCGTCGACGTCCCACGAGCTGGTCCGCAACGTCCTCGCCGCCCCCCTGTGCCCCGACCTGCGCCCGGTAGTCGCGGAGCTCGACGCCGCGATCACCGGTGACCCGACCCTGGCCGGCCTTCCCGGGCGCTTCCTCTGGGCGGTGAGCGACCCGAGCGGCTCGGTGCTGGGCGAGCCGTGGGACGTGGCATACCAGGTCCTTGACGACGAGCGCGGGCTGGTCCTCGTCGGGGACTACGCCCTCGAGGTGGCGAGACGCGACGCCGTCGCCGTGCTCGTCGAGCGCGCCCATCTGTTCCTCGACCACCGCTCGGACGAGGGGGTGTGGAACGTCCGCGACCTGCCGGCCGGGTCCCGCGTCTTCGCCGGGATGCGTGCGCACGCCGTCACCGCGGCGCCTCCGTTGCTGCCCGGTCCGGTCGGGGCGGACCTCGTCGCCGGTGTGCCGCTCGGGATGATGCGGGCCTCGCACGTCGCGGCACTTGCAGGCGTCGGCGACGAAGTGACCATCACTCCGTGGCGCTCCGTCGTCGTGGCTGGCGGCGCACGGCACGCCCGCATGCTGGCGGACGCCGGCCTCGTCACCACCGCGAGCTCCCCGTGGTCGCGCCTGTCCGCGTGCGTCGGGGCACCCTCCTGCCGACGGACGACGATCCCGACGCTGGACCTGGCCACGAGCGCCGCACGAAGCATGGGCAGCAGCGGGCCCCGCATCCACGTGGTCGGCTGCGAGCGGCGGTGCGGCCAGCCGGCCGGCGCCCACGTCACCGTCGTCGCACCGACCGGGGTCCATGAGCTCCTCGCGGCCGCCGGGGCCCCCGGTGGCTGAGGAGGCTCGCCTGCGCCCGCCGACACGGCGCTATGACTACCTCACGGACGGCGACGCGATCTACCGGCGCTCGTTCGCCCTGATCCGCGAGGCGGCTGACCTCGCCAGCCTTGCACCGGACCTGCGCACCGTCACCACGCGAATCATCCACGCCGCCGGGGACGTGGGCGTCGTCTCCGACCTCGCGGCGTCCCCGCAGTTCGTCGGGATCGCGCGGACGGCCCTCGCGGCGGGGGCCCCCATCCTCACCGACTCGGTCATGCTCGCAGCCGGCGTCACCCGACGCCGGCTCCCCGCCGACAACGAGGTGCTCTGCACTCTGCGCGACCGGTCCGTCCCCGCGCTCGCGCGCACCTGGGACACGACCCGGGCCGCAGCGGCCGTCTCGCTGTGGGGGGACCGGCTCGCTGGGGCGGTCGTCGCCGTCGGCAACGCGCCGACGGCCCTGTTCCACCTCCTCGAGCTCATCCTCGACGGTGCTCCGCGGCCGGCCGCGATCATCGGTATGCCGGTCGGCTTCGTCGGGTCGGCCGAGTCCAAGGTGGCGCTCGCCGAGCATGTCGTGCCCGGCTGCGGCCAGATCCCGTGGATTGTCGTCCATGGACACCGGGGCGGTTCGGCCGTGGCGGCCGCCACGGTCAACGCCCTCGCCACGGAGTCCGAGCTCGCATGACGGGGTCACCTGTCCCCGGTCGGCCCACCGGTCGCCTGTACGGCGTGGGCGTCGGTCCCGGCGATCCCGAGCTCATCACCTGCAAGGGCGCGCGCCTCATCGAGGGTGCCGATGTCATCGCCTACCACGCGGGCACGGGTCGCACCTCTGTCGCACGGTCCATCGCGCAGGGGCTCATCCGTCCAGGCACGCTCGAGGAGGAGCTGCGCTACCCGGTGACGACCGGGGTCGTCGAGCACCCACGCGGTTACCACGGTTGGCTCGCCGAGTTCTACGATGCCTGCGCACGCCGGCTCTCGGCACACCTCGAGGCCGGGCGCACCGTCGTCGTCCTCGCGGAGGGCGACCCGATGTTCTACAGCTCCTTCATGTACCTCCACGACCGCCTGTCGGGACGCTTCCCGACCGACGTCGTCCCCGGTGTCACCGCCCTCTCGGGTGCGACCGCCGCTGCGGCACAGTGCCTCTCGCGTCACGAGGACGTCCTCACCGTGCTCCCGGGCACCTTGCCCGTGCCCGAGCTCGCGCGCCGACTCGCCGACACCGACGCCGCCGTCATCATGAAGCTCGGCCGCACCTTCGCCGGGGTCCGCGAGGCGCTGCGGCAGGCGGGGATGCTCGACCGGGCCATCTATGTCGAGCGGGCCACCCACGCGACCCAGCGGATCATGCCCGTCGCCGAGGTCGACGCCGACACGGTTCCCTACATGTCCACCGTCGTCGTGCCCGGCAGGGACCGGCGGGCCGACTCGGCTGGCCGGGCAGGGGCCCCGCCGGGAGCGGCTTCGCCAGACGTTCACCGACGGGGCACCGTCTACGTGGTGGGACTCGGCCCCGGTCCCGACCGCTGGTTGACGCCCGAGGCGAGCGAGGTGCTCGAGGCCGTGCAGCACGTCGTCGGCTACGCGCCCTACGTCGACCGGGTTCCCCAGCGCCAGGGCCTGGCCCGACATGTGAGCGGCAACACCGTCGAGGTCGAGCGGGCCCGCACCGCCCTCGACCTCGCCCTCTCCGGGGAGGACGTCGCCGTGGTCTCCGGCGGTGACGCGGGTGTCTTCGGCATGGCCTCCGCGGTCTTCGAGGCCATCGAGGCCGCCGTCGCGGAGACCGGGGACGGCGCCGCGGCATACGGCGATCTTGCGGTCCACGTCGTGCCTGGAGTGAGCGCGGCCCAGGCGGCCGCCGCCCTCGTCGGTGCGCCGCTCGGCGCGGACTTCGCCATCATCTCGCTCTCCGACCGTCTCAAGCCATGGTCAATCGTCGAGGACCGACTGCGTGCGGCGGCCGGCGCCGACCTCGTCATCGCGCTGTACAACCCGCGCTCGCGCTCCCGCCCTGGACAGCTGTTCGCCGCGCGCGACGTCCTCCTGTCCGTCAAGGACCCGGCTACCGTCGTCGTGGTCGCCCGTGACGTCGGGCGGGCGGAGGAGTCCGTGGCCGTGACGACCCTCGGCGCCTTCGATCCCGGCACGGTGGACATGCGGTGCCTGGTCGTCATCGGGGCCAGCTCGACGCGGGTCAGCCCGCACGGCCGGGTCTGGACGCCCCGCTACGTCACGGAGTGAAGCGGGGCGACCAGGGCTTCGGGCCTACCCGCCCGGCGTGCCGGGCGCGCCGCGCCGGCCCGAGTACAGGTGTGACTCGACGAACTCCTCCGCCGCGAGTGCTGGTCCGACGAGGATGACGGCGGCATGGCGCAGCCCGTGCGCCTCCACCTGGTCGGCGATGTCGGCGAGGGTGCCGCGCAGGACGAGCTGCCCGGGCTGGCTCACCTGCGAGCCGACCACTACGGGGCAGTCCGCCCCGTAGTGCGGCACGAGCTCGTCGGCCAGCCGCCGCGTGTGCCGGATGGCCAGGTGCAGCACGAGGGTTGCCCCGGTCGCCGCGAACGCCGCAAGCGACTCCTTCGGTGGCATTCTGGTCGAGTCCTGCTGCGCCCGGGTGAGCACGACGGACTGGGCCACCCCGGGGACGGTCAGCTCCCGCCCGACCAGGGCGGCGGGGGGGGGGGGGGGGGGGGGGGGGGGGGGGGGGGGGGG